>JAVJTC010000012.1 GCA_040219085.1 Acidimicrobiales bacterium | reverse complement strand
CCGGGGTCGTCGTCGCCGGGCCGGGCCTCGATGACGCCGGCGTCGATCATCCGGCTGATGACCTCGCGGCCGAGCTCGGTCCGGACGATGGTCAGCGTCCAGTCGTTCTCCTTGCCGATGCCACCGGTGGAGATGTCGGCGTGCTCGGCGGCGAAGTCCGGGCAGTGGTTGCATCCCTCACGGGTCCAGGCGTGACATTCCTTCAGGTTGATCTCGTGGTAGTCGCCGTTGCGCATCCAGACCTGGAACACGCCCTTGATGTTCATCTTGACGATGTCGTCGGTGGCCAGGCCGTACTTCAGCTCGAAGAGCTCGTCGAACAGCGAGTCGTCGAAGCTCTTGGAGCACAACAGGCCGATGTTCAACTTGATGGGCTTGGCGACCTTGCCGACCCGACGGGTCCACATGACGGGAGCGATCGATGTCTGACAGCTCATGCCGACGAGTGCGAGGTTCTCGAGGCCCCGTTCCTCGACGGCCTCGTCGTAGGCGAGCGTGTTGGCCGAGTACGTGTAGCGGCTGCCTGCACCGGCCAGGACCTCGTCGCGGTCGGTCGCCACGGCGGGCTTGGCCTTCCAGCCGCCCCCGTCGTCTTCGAGGTGTGACACGAGCGCGCCGTCGATGATCCCGTTCTCGAGGCACCAGATGAGGATGGCCGAGACCAGCCCACCGTCCTGGCCCGTCTCGTAGACGAAGTCGTCGCTCGCGCGGGTCAAGATGACGTCCTTGTAGATGCCCGCCATCTCGTCGTCCTCGCGCAGCCGTCCGAAGAGGTGCTCGTCGGCTTCGTGTTCCCACGTGCGGAACCGTGGGCATGCCCGGGTGCAGCTCGTGCAGCCCTTCTCGCCGTGGACACAGTTCTCCAGGCCCAGCTCGTCCTCGAGGTGGTAGGGCTTGTAGGCGCCCGGCTCGTGCTTGTAGCCGATGACGTCATGGGGGCAGGCGATCACGCAACCCGCACATCCCGTGCAGAGCCCACTGGTGATGACCTCGTCGTACAACTCCTTCCACTGGTAGACCCAGCGGCCCTCGGGCTTGGGAGGGGGAGTGCGTTCGGCGGGCGCCTCGGTGATGGCCATGGCACTGATCGTAGTGGCGGGGCCGGTGCCCGACGAAGCCGTCGGGGTGTGGCGGTCGCCCACGGATGCGCGGCGCCCGCTCAGGCGTGGTGGTGCTCGTGGCCGTCGTGGCCGATCACGTGACCGTCGTGGGCCCCGTGGCCGTGGTCGTCGAGGAGCGCGTGGCGCACGGGGTCCCGGTCGTCGCCGACCTCGATGACGCGGGCGCCGTAGGCCCGTCGCAGCGACTCGGCCGTGAGGACCTCGGCCGGCGGGCCGTGCGCGACGAGGCGGCCGGCCACCAGCGCGACCATGTCGGCGGTGTGGGCCTCTTCGAGGTGGTGGGTCGTCAACACGACCACCGCGCCGGCGGTCCGTTCCTCGTTCACGACGTCCACGATGCGCTTCTGGCTCGCGAGGTCGAGTCCGGTGATCGGCTCGTCGAGCAGGAGCAGTCCCGCTCCCGTTGCGAGCGCCTGGGCGACCAGCACCCGTTGGCGCTGTCCGCCGCTGAGCTCGCTGAACTGCCGGTGACCGATGTCGGCGACCTCGAGTCGTTCTGCCGCGACATCCGTGGCCTCCCGGTCGGCCGGGCCGAAGCGGCCCCACTGGCCGAGGCGGCCGTAGCGGCCCATCGCGATGACCTCGTCGACGGTGATCGGCATCCACCGGTGGTGCCCGGCGTGTTGGGCCACGAGAGCGACGGCGACGTCGTCGGGACGGGTGACGGTCCCCGTCGAGGGTCGGGTGAGCCCGGCGAGAACACTCAGCAGGGTCGTCTTGCCGGAACCGTTCGGACCGATCACCGCCGTCGTGGTTCCGGGAGCGAGTTCCAGGTTCACGTCACGGATCGCAGTGAGTGATCCGTAGCGAACCGACACGTCCCGTACGACGATCGGGCTGTCGGGGCGATTGTCGCGGCCGCCGCGCCCGGGATCGGTCACGGCGTCCGCGCAGAGACGCTGCCGTCGGTGGCGGCCGTGACCACGAAGACCCTGTCGTCGAGTCCGAGATCCACGGGCCGTCGTCTCCTCTGGTCGCCTGTCACAGCGCGCCCCCGGCAGGATTCGAACCTGCGCACACGGCTCCGGAAGCCGCTGCTCTATCCCCTGAGCTACGGGGGCCCTGCCCATCGGGCGAGGGCCAAGCGTATCGGCTGGGCCGTTAGCCTGAGCGGGCCCATCGGCCGATCCGGGGAATCCAGTGGTTCAAGGCTCACTCGTCCAGGCTCTGCGCGCCGCCCTCGGGGTGGTCGGCGTCGACGCGCCCGCCACCATCGAGTTGGCCCGACCCCAGCACGCCACCCACGGCGACTGGTCCTCCAATGTCGCGCTCGTATGCGCCAAGCCCGCCGGGCGCAACCCGCGAGACCTGGCCGCCGACCTGGTTCGACAGATCACCGCGGACCCGCCGACCCACGTCGAGCGGGTCGAGGTCGCCGGGCCGGGTTTCGTCAACTTCTTCCTCGCCGATTCGTGGCTGCACGACGTTCTCGCGGCCACGGTCGCCGCGGGGACCGCCGACTTCGGCCGGCACGACTTCGGCGACGGCACGACCGTGAACATCGAGTTCGTCAGCGCGAACCCGACCGGGCCCGTCCATGCGGGCCACGCCCGGGGAGCGGCGTTCGGCGACGCCGTCGCCCGGCTCATGGCGCGGTGCGGCTACTCGGTGAGTCGCGAGTTCTACATCAACGACCGCGGCAACCAGATGGACCTGTTCGCCGCGTCGATGGCGGCCCGGGCGGCGGGAGAGGATCCACCCGAGGACGGCTACAGGGGTGACTACGTGACCCGTTGGGCCGCGGACATGCCCGCCGACGCGGATGTGCGGGACTGGTCCCGTGAGCGCGCGCTGCAGGACCAGACCGAGGCGCTCGCGGCGATGGGCGTCAGGTACGACCGCTGGTTCTCGGAGATGTCGCTCGTCGATGCAGGTGCCATAGAGCGGACACTGGCGGACCTGCGCGAGCGGGGCGTCGTGTACGACTCCGAGGGGGCCGTGTGGCTGCGGTCGACCGACTTCGGTGATGACAAGGACCGCGTCCTCGTCCGCTCCAACGGTGAGGTCACCTATCTCCTGCCCGACGTCGCCTATCACCGCGACAAGCTCGCGCGCGCCGATCTGCTGATCGACGTCTGGGGGGCCGACCACCACGGTTACGTCCCACGCATGCGGGCCGCGATCGAGGCCCTCGGGGAGGACCCGGCGCGCCTCGAGGTCCTCATCACCCAGCTCGTCTCACTCGAGCGCGACGGCGTGGAGGTCAAGATCGGCAAGCGCTCCGGCGAGCTGATCGAACTGGCTGACGTCCTCGACGAACTCGGCGCTGACGCCACCCGGTTCACCTACCTGCTCCAGTCGATCGACACCCGCCAGACTGTCGACCTGGCCCTTGCTGCGAGCCGTTCGATGGACAACCCCGTGTACTACGTGCAGTACGCGCACACCCGCATCTGTTCACTGGGTCGCGAGCTCGCCGAGCGGGGGATGACCCGTCGACCGCTGGCGGAGGCCGACCTGGCGGTCCTCGTCCACGACCGTGAGCTCGAGCTTCTGCGCCTCCTGCACGGCTTCGACGACGTGGTCTCGCTGTCGTGCCGCGAACGCGCGCCGCACAAGGTGACCACATGGCTGCGCGAGCTCGCCGGCGCGTTCCACGGCTTCTACCACGACTGTCCGATCCTGCGCACCGACGTCGACGAGAACGTCCGCCAGGCGCGGCTGTGGCTCGCCGAGGCGACCCGGGTCGGTCTGGTGTCGGGTCTCGAACTGCTCGGGGTGTCGGCCCCCGAGACGATGTGACCGTGTCCGGGCCGCTCCCTCCGGCGCTGCTGCCCGACAACGCCGTCGTGGCGACCGACGGCTCGTTGTCGATCGGGGGATGCGACCTCGTGGACCTCGCCGGTGAGTTCGGGACACCGTTGTTCGTGTACGACGAGGACCACCTGCGGGCCCGCTGTCGCGAGGCGGTTACCGCGTTCGGCGACGGGGTCGCCTACGCGACGAAGGCGTTCCTGTGCACTGCCATGGCGCGCCTCGCCCACGAGGAGGGGATGTGGCTCGATGTGGCCACCGGCGGCGAACTGCATGTAGCGCTGGCGGCCGGCGTTCCGGCGGATCGTCTCGTCCTGCACGGCAACAACAAGTCGATGACGGAGCTCGCCCGCGCGGTCGAGGTCGGGGTCGGCCGCATCGTCGTGGACTCCTTCGACGAGTTGGACCGTCTCGACGAGCTCCACGCGTCCACCGGATCTGCGCCGCAGGTGTTCATAAGGATCACCCCGGGCGTCGAGGCCCACACGCATTCCTATGTGGCGACGGGTCAGGACGACTCGAAGTTCGGCTTCACGGTGTCGACCGGTGCCGCGCAGGCGGCCATCGAACGGGCCGGCGGCGCCAGCTCCGTCGAGCTGGTGGGGATCCATGCCCACATCGGCAGCCAGGTCTTCCGCATCGACTCCTTCGAGAAGGCGGTGGCGGTGTTGGCCGAGATCGCCGCGCCCTTCGATCTGCCCGAGCTGTCGGTCGGTGGGGGGCTCGGCGTCCCCTACGTCACGGGCGAGTCGGCCCCGACCATCACGCAGTGGGGTGCCGCGGTGCGTGCGGCGTGCGACGCGGCCGGGATCACGGCGCGGGTGAGCGCCGAGCCGGGCCGGGCCATCGTGGCGGCCGCAGCGGTCACCCTCTACCGCGTGGGCACGATCAAGCATCTTCCGGGCATCCGTACCTATGTCGCGGTCGACGGCGGGATGAGCGACAACCCCCGGCCCGTTCTCTACGGAAGCGGCTACGAGACGTTCCTTCCCCGCGCGGCGGATGCGGAGCGACCGATGACGGTCACCGTCGTGGGCAAGCACTGCGAGTCGGGCGATCTACTGGTGCGTGAGGCAGCGGTGCCCGCCGACATCGCCGTCGGTGACGTCCTCGCCACGCCCGTGACGGGCGCGTACGGCGTGTCGATGGGCAGCAACTACAACAAGGTCCTGCGCCCGGCGGTCGTGTTCGTGGGCGGCGGCGATGCCCGCGTCGTCGTGCGCCGTGAGACCTGGGACGATCTGTTGCGCCTCGACGTCGACTGAGCACGTAGCCGAGACTCCCGAGGAGGAGCCCGAATGACCTCCGCATCCGCGACAGCGTCTTCCGTGCCGATGCTCATCGTCGGGGCGGGACCGTTCGGCCTCTCTCTGGGCGCTTATGCCCGCCGGCACTCGATCGAGGCCGCGATCGTCGGTCACCCCATGGGCTTCTGGAAGTCGCACATGCCCGCCGGCATGGTGTTGCGGTCCGGGCGCGACTGGCATCTCGACCCCGGTGGGGTGGACACGATCGACGCTTTTCTGGCGGCACGCCCGGGTGGTCCCGACGACGGGGCGCCCCTGTCGCTCGACCTCTACCTCGAGTACGCCGAGTGGTTCCGGCGGCGCCAGGAACTGTCGCCGCGCCCCGACCACGTCGCGAGACTCGACCGGTCCGACGGTCGCTTCCTGGCGACGATGGACGCCGGCGATGTCGTCGTCGCCGACAATGTCGTCGTCGCCGTGGGCTTCGGTTCCTTCCGGCACCTCCCGGCGGACCTCGTCGCAGCCTTCCCGCCCGGTCGGTTCCGCCACACCTGCGACCTCGTCGAACCGGCGGAGTTCGCTGGTCGGCGGTGTCTCGTCGTCGGCGGTCGCCAGAGCGCCTTCGAGTCGGCTGCGCTGTTGCGGGAGGCGGGCGCGGCGGCCGTGCACCTCACCTACCGCCACGACACACCACGCTTCGCCGTGTCGGACTGGACCTGGTTCGCAGAGCGTGTCGACGCGATGGTCGACGACCCGGGATGGTTCCGGAGACTGAGCGGGGACGAGAGGGCCGTGGTGGAGGGCCGCTTCTGGGAGGAGGGAAGGCTGAAGCTCGAGCCGTGGCTCGGACCACGGGTCGCCGGCGACCCGGTCAGCCTGCACCCCCGCACAAACGTCGTCGGATGCGCTGAGAGCGCGGGGGCCCTTGAGGTGACGCTCGACGACGGGACCAGCCTCGATGTCGACGAGGTCGTCTTCGCAACCGGCTACCGGCCCGACGCGTCCCGCGTCCCGTTCTTGAAGGAGGGCAACGTCTGGGCGGACCTCGCCGTCGAGGACGGCTTCCCGTGCCTCGACGAGTCATTCCAGACGAGTGTCCCGGGCCTCTTCGTGACGAGCATGCTCGCAGTGCGCGACTTCGGCTCGTTCTTCGCCTTCACGATCTCTACGCGTACCTCTGCGCGGGTCATCGGTGCGGCGATCCGGGGGCGGATCGGCGACGCCGGCTGAGGCGACCAACCGTTCGTCGGTGTCAGCCACTGTGACCCGTTCAGTGGCCGCCGAGAGCGCTGTCCACCGCCTCGGTGATGCGGTCGACGTACTCGGCGTGGAGGTGGCCGAGGTCGTCATCTGCGGTGAACCCCGTGATGGCGTCGTAGAAGGTCTCGCTGAACGCGGCGTGGTCGTCGAACGGGGCGTCGGGAGGTGGCGGCGTGAAGCGACCCTCGGACACCCACGGTCCGGGCTCGAGGCTGGCCGCGATGCGGGGGTTCCCCTCGAGGACGGCGTTCGCGATCGCCACCTGAACGTCGGTGGCGGGAATCACGTTCGACCCCGCCATCGGCGTGTCGGGCGCCAGTGTGTCGACGAGTTGGTCGTGCAGCGTCTCCCCCCGGGGTGGGGGCGTCGACAGTTCGGGGATGCGCAGTGCGTCGATCGCGAGGCCGTAGTGGCGTCTCCCGGGCGCCGCCCCCACGTAGGGGACGACGACCTGCGCGATGTCGGCGAGTCCGTTCGCGACGATGGCGCCGAGTGGGGGCGTCGGCGCCGGGAGCGCGTCGAGAGCGCCGGCGATGCGGCCGAGGTCCCGGGCCAGATCACGTTCCAGGGCGGCGCCCGCCAGGGTCGGGTTGGCCGAGGCGACGTCGTCGGTGATGCGGTCGTAGACGTCGACCAGGCGGGACTGCACGATCGCGTCGAGCGAGACGGGGTCACGGACCACCTCGGCGAGGGCGTCGATCACGACGGTGTCGGCGACGTACGCGGGGAACAGGTCGTCCCAGTTCCCGATGACGTGTTCGGCCGCGGCCCGGCGGGCGTCGTCACCGACGACGTCGGGCTCGGGGAGCGGGGCCGCCCCCACCAGGGTCGTCCACACGAGCGCGGAACTCGCCGCGACGGCGCCCATGATCATCTGTCCCGGTTTCTGAAGTGCAGCCACGGCGGGGTCTATCTCCTGTGTCGTGTGGTGAAGCGAGAACGGGCCGGTCATCAGCCCGGGCATGCGGGGTGCGTTCACGACGGCCTCGCCCGCCCGGGCGACCAGGAGCGCGCTGGGCCCGCCGGCGCCGACCGTCAGGGCGAGTAGCCATGCGGCGTTGTCGGACCACGGTCCACCGTCCGCGGGGGGAAGCAGGCCCGCCCGGAGCTCGGCGGCGGTGGTGCCTCCGGCCCGTTCCGCCGTGCCGAGCACGGTGGCGACGGCCACGAGACCCGTCACGGCCGCGGCCACCTCGCCGGGCTCCCCTCCCGATATCCGGCCTACGAGCTCGCGGGCGATACCCCCCATCCCGGCGACACCCAGCGCGGCGACGAGCGACCCGGCGAAGAAGAGATCGGTGCCGGCACGGCGGGCCGCGGCGACGAGCGCCGCGGTGAGCTCGGCGGTGCTCAGCCGGTGCGCGTCGCGCAGCGCGGCGAGGATCGCCCCCGGCGGGACTGGAGGGCCGCCCGACGCCGGGAGGACGGCATCCACCACGGCGCCGGGGGTGGACGCGAGGGCGTCGATGCGTGCCAGGAGGTCCCGTCGCCAGGCGAGGTCCGCTCCGTCGCGGCGAAGCCCGTTCGTGAGGTCGGCGATGTCGGTGGCGGCATGCGTGCCGGGTCCGGCACCGATGAGGGTCCTGGCTGCGGCGACGTGCCGGCTCAACCGGGAACCTGCGGCGTCGAGTCTGGCGGCCGCCGCCTCGTACTCGGCCAGCAGCTCGGAGGCGGCTGAGGTGTCCATCATGACGCGCTCCATGTGAGCTCCCTTCGGTCGGGGTCGGCGCCGGGATCGGCGACCAGGCTGGCGATCTGCACCTCGACGGCGTGTCCGTCCTCGACGACCCAGCCGCGCCCCGGCCTGGCCGGCGCACCGGATGGCACAGGGGCGTCTCGGACCCCGAACATGTCCGCGCTGACGGCATCGGGTGCGAGCAGGACCCCGGTGGCGTGGTCCACGACGGCATCGAGCCACGAGCCGCGCAGCTCGCGGCGGTCCGAACGCACAACCGCCACCACGTGGACCGCGCCGCCGACGCCGGTGAGACGCTCGAGCAGGCCGTGCGTGTCGCCGAGCAACGCTGCGTCGTCGACGAGAACCGCGGTGACTTCGGTGGTGTCCACGCGGCGGTCTGCCGCCGCCCACATCTCGTCGATGTCGCGGCCTGCGGCGATCAGGTGGGCCTGCGGGATCGTCGGGGGCTCGCCGGCGAACAGGACGCGGACCCCGCCTTTCGCCAGGACCCCGGCGAGTGTCGCCAAGGTCGTCGACCGGCCGCTGCGGGCCGGTCCCGCGACCACCGCATGTGTCCCGGGGCGCAGTCGCAACGACACGACCCCGCCGTCACCGCCGCGGCGCCCGAGTGGGATCGTCACGGCGGCGCCGTCGATCGAAGCGCCGCCCAGATCGACGACGTCCACGATCTCGGGAATGAGGCGGATGCGCCGGTCGGGTCGATCGCCGGGCGCGGGCGCGACGGTGACCGGGTCCTCGAGCATCTGGACCTCGACGCCGTCGTCCGCGATCGATCCCCGCGCCCCAGGACGTGTCCCGTCGTCACAGGCCGTGCGACGGCGCCCCCCGGGCCCGTCCGGTTCGGGGTCGGGCCCGAGCACGACGCTCGTCGCGAAAGCCCCGATCAGCCGCCGGGGCACGGCGCCGGGTCGTTGCGCCGTGGCGGCGACGGTGACGCCCGCGGTGGCGCCGTTGGCGACGATGCGGTGCAGCGCGGCGATCAGGTCTCCCCGGCGATGCGCCTCGAGGTCGGCCACGAGTGCGGGGAGGTCGTCCACCACGAGGATCGTCGGCGGACCGGTGGGGCGCGCACGTGGGTCCAGCGACGCGAGCACGCGCACGGGTCCCTCGATCGGATCGGTCCGGAAATGCCCCCGGGAGTGAGGCAGGGCGTCGAGGGAGACCGTCATGGCCCCGACCGTGTCGAGGGTCACGACGGAGCACTCCGCGGGCGGCCTGTGTGCGGCGACGGCGGTGACCGCAGCGACGAGCACCCGCGAGCGGGCGCTGACGTCCACGCCCGAGACCAGGAGGTTGTCGGTCTCCCACTGCCACGACACGATCGTGCGGCGGGCCCCGTCGGGCCTGTCGGCCAGCCCGATCGCCACCGCTGCGCCGTCGGCGGACCCGCTGCCCGCGGCCTCGTCCAGTGCCGCAGGCGACAGGTGGTCGGGTAGCGGCGGGGGGACGAGTTGGCGTGCCCTGCCCGCGCCTGTCGCGACGATGGCTTCGATGCGCTCGCGCAGGCTCACGGGCCGGACGTCGTCGAGACGGATCCGCACGACGTCGTCCACCTCGGTCACGGGGTCGGGTGAGGCGCACTGTGCGACCCGCAGGGTCCGGTCCGGCGTCGCGATGGCCACGCGGCCCGGAGTCGCGGCGGCGAATCGCGCCGCCAGCGGATCGCCGACGGTGTCGAGCGAATCGGCGGGGTCGAGCACCCGCAGGGTCATGCGTGCGGCGACGTTGGCGCGCACCGCCGGGGCGATGACCCCGGCGGCGCGCTGGGTGGACAGGATCAGGTGGATGCCGAGACTCCGCCCGCGGCGTGCGATGTCGACCAGCCGGGCGCCGAAGTCGGGATGGTTCTCGAGGAGCGTCGCGAGCTCGTCCATGACGACGACGAGTCGTGGTTCGACGCCGCTGGGCAGGTCGCGCATGTCCCGCCGCCCTGCGCTCCGCAGCACCTCCTCGCGACGGCGGATCTCCGCGGTGAGACACCGGAACGCCCGGTCGGCACCCGTGCCGTCCAGGTCGGTGATCACCGAACCGACGTGGGGGAGAGGCACCAGGTCGTCGAAGGTCGAGCCGCCCTTGAAGTCCAGCAGTGCGAAGGTCACGGTGTCGGGAGGGTGGGTCGCCGCGAGTCCGGCGACGAGCATCCGCAGGAGCCCGCTCTTGCCCGAGCCGGTGGTCCCGGTCACGAGGACGTGCGGGCCGTCGCGGTCGAGGTCGAGAACGACCACCTCTGTTCCGTCGTGGCCGAATGGGACGCGCGGCGCGGGCGACGTGCCAGCCGACCAGGTCGCGAGGACCGCGTCGCGGTCGGCTTCCGGTAGGCCGAGGTCGCAGGGTTCGACGGTGGCAGGCGGCTCGGCTGTGACGTCGGCGTCAACGAGCCACCTCGCCATCGAGCGGGCGGCGTCGCCTGCCGTCGCCCGGCCGAGTCCGTCGACGACCGTCCAACGCGTCCGGTCGGCCTCGTCGACGCGCGCCACGCCTCGTCCGTCGAGGATCGTGACGATCGTCGTGCAGTCAGCGGGCAGACCGACCGTCGACTCCGACGCGACCACCGTCGCGTCCGCCGGTCGGGTCGGGCCACGGCCCCCCGGGTCCCCTCCGTGCCCGGTGTGGTCGACGAGGCGCAGAACCGGTGACTCCCCGTGGCGGCCGGTCCCGGTGTGAGGTAGCCAGCGGGCCCACGTCCACTCCGACCTGTGGGGGACGGCGATCCGGAGCTGATCGGGCCCGACGGACGCAGCCGCCTGGATGACGATCCAGCGCAGAACGCGCCGGGCGAGTTCTGCGGGGCCCACGACCGCCACCGGTCCCGCCCCGAGGTCGATGGCCGTGGGGACGTCCCGCAGGGGCCCGAGTCCGTCGATCACCTCGTCGCCGCCGCGCAGCGGCTCCGCTCCCCTGGGGGCGATCACGTCGGGTATCCATGGCTCGTTCCCCCAGCCGACGGCGATTCGCGCCTCGGCGAGGCAGGACGCAGCCCACATCGTGGGCCCACCCGCGGTGATCTCGGCGAGGACGTCCGGGACCTCGCTGCCCCGGCGTCGCCGGAGCATCTCCGCGCGGTGGGCCCGCGCCGCGGTGGCGGCGAAGCTCTGGTGGGCGGCTCTGCGGAGGCGACCGACGCGCCGCGTGTCGGCACGGCCGCGTTGGCGGTTCTCGACCCAGGTCGCGAGCGCCATCGCCGGGGCGAAGAGGGCGAAGAGGGCCATCATCGGCGACACGAAGATCGCCAGCACGGCGCCGACGACGAGTGAGGCGACGACACCGGCCCAGGTGGCCCTGCGTCGGCCGTCGCCATCGTCGCCGGGGTCGGCGTGGAGAGGCAGTGCCGAGGGGGGACCGGCGGCACGGCCGGGTCCCAGCGGCCGGGGGATCCGTCCCACGGCGTCGGGCACCGGCGGGGTCGACCGCTGCGACCGGCGCGTGATGAGGATCACGCGCCCGCAGCCGAGGTCGACCGTGATGATGGGATCCCGGCCGGACCCGGCGCGCCCGGTGGGTGTCGCCACAGTCGCCATGACCGCGCCCAGATCCTCCAACGGGGCCGGTGTCGTCGCGTCCGGGTCGGGAGCGACGATGCGACAGTGCCGTCGCGACACGTCGGGCGCGCTCACGACGAGATCACATGACGGGTCTCGGCCGATGACCACGCCCCGGCCGGCCGCGACGGGGATCCGCGTGCCGGCATCGGGCCCCCGGCTCACGACCAGGTCGAAGGTCGCGGTTGCGTCGCACCCAGCGTGGGGTGATCCGTCGATGCGAGGGTGTCGCGCCCGGGTGTCGACGGCTGCGCCCGCGACGAGGGAGCGCAGGACGGCGTCGCGGTCGACCGGTGGTCCGTCATCGATCGTGACCTGGTCCGCCGGGATTCCCAGGCGGTCGAGGAGGTCTCCGACCGTCGCCTGCGTGGTGTCGCCGGTGACCTCGACGACGTGGTCGGTGCTGTCCGTGCGTACGAGAATCCTCATGTCAGAACGACCCCGGGTCCGCCCAGTTGGCCGCGGCCGCGTCGGCCTCGTTCGCGTGGTGGTCCAGGTCTGCCGCGAGACCCGACACCGCGGCCACGATCGCATCGAGTTCCGCGACGTGGTCGGCCAGACGTCCGCGGCTGGCGGCCGCCGACGCCGACGCCCACGTCGTGGTCATGTGGCGGTTCTCGAGGGCGGTGAGAGCGCCGCGCAGCCCCGTCACCTCACGTTCGAGATCCGCCGCCAGGTTCCTGCAGGTCAGAGCCCGGCGGAGGGCCTCGTCCGCCACGGGATCCCACGTCGAGTGGATCAGCATGACATGAAAGTAATCGAAAACTACTGAACTGCAAACCGCCCGCGGGAAACGGCCGGGTAGCTTGTGCGCATGCATCCCATTCGTCTCGGCGTCCTCGGCTGTGGCAACGTCGGCGCCGCCTTCGTCGACCTGGTCGCGCAGCGGCGCGTCGACATCGCATCGCGCCTCGATCTGGACATCACCGTCGAGGCCGTCGCCGTCCGCTCCCTCGCACGGGAGAGGGCCGTGACCGTCGGGGCCGACGTGTTGACTGCGGACCCGCGGGCGGTGGTCACCTCACCCGATGTGGACGTGGTGGTGGAACTCATGGGTGGGGTGGAGCCGGCCCGTGAGCTGGTCGCGACGGCGCTGAAGGCGGGGAAGCCCGTCGTGACCGCCAACAAGGAGCTGCTCGCGAATCACGGCGCCGAGCTCTACGCAGAGGCAGCCGACGCCGGGGTGGACCTTCTCTTCGAGGCAGCGGTCGGCGGAGCGATCCCCCTCGTGCGGGCCCTGCGGAACTCGCTCGCCGGGGAACCCGTCGAGCGCATGATGGGAATCGTCAACGGCACGACGAACTTCATCCTGTCGCGCATGACCGAATCCGGATCCGCGTATGCGGAAGCCCTGGCCGAGGCACAGACGCTGGGATTCGCCGAGCGGGACCCGACCGCCGACGTCGAAGGTCACGACGCCGCAGCCAAGGCGGCGATCATGGCGACCGTCGCCTTCGGGGGCGTCGTCGTCGCCGGCGACGTGCACGCCGAGGGGATCTCGGGAGTCGACGCCGTCGACATCTCGATGGCGGCCCGGCTGGGACACGTCATCAAGTTGTTGGCCATCGTCGAGCGCAGCGAGGGCGATCCGCCGGAGGTCTCGGTGCGGGTTCATCCGTCGATGGTGCCGGTCGACCACCCCCTGGCATCGGTGCGGGAGTCGTTCAACGCGGTCTTCGTCGAGGGTGGCGCGGCCGGCGAGCTGATGTTCTACGGCCGCGGTGCAGGCGGGCTCCCGACGGCCAGCGCCGTGCTCGGCGACGTCGTCGACGCCGCCCGCAACCTGCGTGCCGGGACGTCGCGGGGTCTGGGACGACTGCACCGCGCGAAGGTGCGCAGCATCGACGAATCCGTTTCACCGTACTACATCCGCATGACCGTGAAGGACCGCCCCGGGGTCCTCGCGACCGTCGCCGGGGTGTTCGGCGACCATGCCGTGTCGATCCGGTCGATGGAGCAGGACGAGGTCGACGAGAACGGGGCACGACTGGTGTTCATCACCCACAGCGCCCTCGAGCGTGACATCCAGGCCACGCTGGCGCAGCTACGTGAGACCGACGGCGTCGTCTCCGTGGGCAGCCTGGTCCGCGTGGTCGGCGGAGACTGATGCGCTACGTCTCCACGCGGGGCAGCGCGCCGGCGCTCGGTTTCTCCGACACCCTTCTGACCGGGCTGGCCAGTGACGGGGGGCTGTACGTCCCCGAGCAGTGGCCGGCGCTCGCGGCTCCTACGGAGACGGGTTCGAGCCGCAGCTACGTGGACATCGCCGTGGACGTCATGGCGCCCTTCGTGGCCGGATCGCTCAACCCCGACGAGCTCCGCGGCCTCGCCGCCGAGGCCTATGCCACCTTCGACCACCCGGAGGTGACGCCGCTGGTCCAACTCGACGACACCACCTGGATCCTGGAGCTGTTCCACGGGCCCACGCTCGCCTTCAAGGACGTCGCCCTCCAGCTTCTGGGGCGTCTCTTCGATTTCGAGCTCGGACGACGCGGCGAACGTGTGACGATCGTCGGCGCGACCTCGGGGGACACCGGCTCGGCCGCCATCGAGGCGTGCCGTGACCGCGAGGCCATGGACGTGTTCATCATGCATCCGAGAGGTCGCGTGTCGGACGTCCAGCGGCGCCAGATGACCACTGTCGACGCCGACAACGTCTTCAACATCGCTGTCGACGGAACCTTCGACGACTGCCAGGACCTCGTGAAGGCGATGTTCGCCGACGAGGCGTTCCGACGGTCGTGTCGACTCTCGGCGGTGAACTCGATCAACTGGGCCCGGGTGATGGCCCAGACCGTCTACTTCGTCGTGGCCTCCGAGCGGCTCGTGGGCCGGCGCTCGCCGTTGACCTTCGCCGTTCCCACCGGCAACTTCGGCAACGTCTTCGCTGCGCACGGCGCGCGCAGCATGGGGCTTCCGGTCAACCGGCTCGTCGTCGCGTCGAACCACAACGACATCCTCACCCGGCTCTTCACGACCGGGACGATGGAGATCCGTGAGGTCACGGCGACGCTCTCGCCCGCCATGGACATCCAGGTGTCGTCCAACCTCGAACGCCTCCTGTTCGAGGTCGGCGGTCGTGACGGTGCGGCGCTGGCCGATGCGATGCTGCGTTTCCGCGAGGACGGCGAGATGTCGTTGGCGCCCGAATCGCTCGCCACGCTCGGCGAGACGTGGTCGGCGGCCCGGGTCGACGACGAGCAGACTCTGTCGACGATCGCCGACGTGCACGCCAGCACCGGCATGACCGTCGACCCGCACACGGCGGTCGGCATCGCCGCGGCCCGCGCTGTCGGCTCGCCGACTGGGACCCCCGTCGTCGTGGCGGCCACCGCCCACCCGGCCAAGTTCGGCGATGCCGTCGAGAAGGCGACAGGGCGACGACCGGCTCTGCCCGAGAGGCTCGCCGACCTGTTCGAACGCCCGGAGATCGTCACGGAACTGCCCGCGGACCTCGCCGTCGTCGAGGACTTCGTGCGGGCCCGCACACGCGTACAGTGACCCCCGTGGGGGTGACCCACCTGCTCTGATCGGCCCGAACCCGTCAGGTCCAGGTCGGGGAGTGAGGCAGCGGCCCGCACCGATGGCAGACTCGGCGGCGTGAAATACGTCATCTGTGTCCCCGACGGCTGCGCCGACGAGCCTGTGCCCGCACTCGACGGCAGGACCCCGCTCGAGGCGGCGGCCACGCCGGTGCTCGACGCACTGGCGGCTCGGGGGACGACGGGTCGCGCCGCTGTGATCCCGCCGGGACTCCCGCCCGGCAGCGACGTCGGCAACATGTCGATACTCGGCTACGACCCGCGGATCCACCACACCGGTCGCGCGTCGATCGAGGCCGCCGCACTCGGTATCGAACTCGAAGGCGACGACGTCGCCTTCCGTTGCAACCTTGTCACCGTCGGCGCCGACGAGACGATGGTCGACTTCGCCGGTGGGCACCCGGACTCGGCGAGCGCGGCCGACGCCATCGCCGCGCTCGAGCGCGAGCTGGGCGGCGAGGTGGCGTTCCACCCCGGGGTTCAGTACCGACACGCGATGGTCGCGCCGGCCGACTGGGCCGACGCCGAGTGCACGCCACCGCACGACATCTCCGACCGAGCGCTCGTGTGGCCCGACGGTCCCGCCGGCGCGAGGTTGCGCACACTGATGGAGGCCTCGCGCGACGTGCTCGCCGACTTCGACATCGCGGCGAACCAGATCTGGTTGTGGGGTCAGGGCCGTCGCCCGGAGATGCCGAGCTTCCGGGAACGGACCGGCTGTTCCGCCGGTCTGGTGACAGCCGTGGACCTCGTGCGCGGTCTCGGCGTCCTCACCGGCATGGACGTCGTCGAGGTCGAAGGTGCCACCGGCTGGTACGACACGAACTACGAAGGCAAGCGCGACGCTGCGCTCGCCGGGCTCGCCGCCGGTGCAGACCTGTTCGTGATCCACGTGGAAGCCTCCGACGAGGCGGGGCACGCCGGCGACGTCGAGGAGAAGGTCCGCGCGCTCGAGAACTGGGACAGTCGGATCCTTGCCGATCTGGTGAGTGGTCTCGATGCGATGGGCCCGTGGCGGATGCTGTTGCTGCCGGACCACGCGACGCCGCTGGCGCTCAAGACGCACACCGCGGATCCCGTCCCGTACCTGCTCGTGGACAGCGAGGTGGACGGGCCGGGTGGCATCTACACCGAGGCCGGCGTCGCATCGGCACCGGTGGTCGTGGGCCACGAGCTCATCGACGCCCTACTGGGGCGCTGACCCGAAACTTCGGCGGGTCCCGGCCCCACCTCGGGTGGGACCTCCGGGTCCGGTCATGGTCCGCGTCGGGTTGTGGCCCCGCGTCGGGTTGAGTACCATCACCGTGTCGTCTCAGGGGAACCGCTGGCGGAAGCCGCGGTGTGAAGCGAATCTTCTTCTCGCTCGGCGGCTCCTTTCCCGGTCCGGCCGGAAGCGTGTCCTTTCTTCTCGGTCAGCCAGACGGCGACATCCATGCGCACCCTTTGAAATGAGGTCGTGGTGAGCGCAGAGTCCACGCAGTTGTCGCGCGCGACACTCGAATCCAAGGACAGAGGTGAGCTCCAGACCATCGCTGCTGCGATGGGGGGCAAGCCGGCGTCCAGGGCCCGCAAGGGTGAGATCGTCGATCTCATCCTCGAGCTCGCAGGCGTGAAGCCCAACGGTTCCGACGAGGCCGGTGCGGACCGTTCCGGTTCCGACGCAGCGGCTTCGGGCAACGGTTCGTCCGAGGCGTCCGGTCGCAGTGGTTCCGACACGTCCGACGGTTCCGATGACTCCGGTGGCGCGAAGGATTCGTCGAAGTCCGATGACTCCGGTGGCGCGAAGGATTCGTCGAAGTCCGATGACTCCGGTGGTGCGAAGGATTCGTCGAAGTCCGATGACTCCGGTGGTGCGAAGGATTCGTCGAAGTCCGATGACTCCGGTGGCGCGAAGGATTCGTCGAAGTCCGATGACTCCGGTGGCGGTGACGACCGTTCGAAGCGTGACCGTGGTGGTCAGGGTCGTAGCAACGACAACCGCGGTGGTCAGGGTCGCAGCAACGACAACCGTGACCGTGGTGGTCAGGGCCGCAACAACGACAACCAGGGCCGCAACAACGACAACCGGAACCGTGACGACGACGACCAGAGCGGTCAGGGCAACCGTCGACGTCGCCGTCGCGGGCGGGACCGCGAGCGCAGCAACGACGAGCAGTTCCAGGGTGACCCCGTCGACGTGCAGGGCCATCTGGACCTGCGCGACGAGGGCTACGGGTTCCTGCGGGTCAAGACCTACCTGCCGTCCAAGGACGACGTCTACGTCTCGGCCAAGCAGGTGCGCCAGTTCGGCCTGCGCCGTGGCGACCACCTCAAGGGCGCGTCACGGCCCGCCAACCGCAACGAGAAGAACCCGGCTCTCATGCGGATCGACGCCGTCAACGACGACCAGCCCGACAAGGCGCGCGAGCGTCCCCGCTTCGAGGACCTCACACCGCTGTTCCCGGACGAGAAGCTGAGCCTCGAACGCGTCGACGACCCGATGAACATGACGGCGCGGATCATCGATCTCATCGCGCCCATCGGCAAGGGCCAGCGTGGTCTGATCGTGTCGCCGCCCAAGGCCGGCAAGACGACGATAGTCAAGGAGATCGTCCGCTCCATCGAGACGAACGATCCCGACTGCAAGGTGATCGTGCTGCTCGTCGACGAGCGGCCCGAAGAGGTCACCGACATGCGTCGCTGGCTGATCCGCGGGGAGTGCGTCGCCTCCACCTTCGACCGCCCCTCCGAGGAGCACACCCAGGTCGCGGAGCTCACCATCGAACGGGCGAAGCGTCTGGTCGAGACCGGTAGGGACGTGGTCATCGTGCTCGACGGGATCACCCGTCTCGCCCGCGCGTACAACCTCGCAGCTCCCGCCACGGGCCGGATCATGTCCGGTGGTGTGGACTCCGGAGCGCTGTATCCGCCGAAGCGGTTCTTCGGTGCGGCCCGAAACGTCGAAGAGGGCGGCTCGTTGACCATCCTCGCGACGGCGCTCGTCGAGACCGGTTCGAAGATGGACGAGGTGATCTTCGAGGAGTTCAAGGGCACCGGCAACATGGAGCTCCGACTGGACCGCAAGACCGCCGAACGGCGCGTCTACCCGGCCATCGACGTCGACGCCTCGTCGACCCGCCACGAGGAACTCCTCTTCGAGCGCCGTCAGCTCCAGCAGGTGTGGAAGTTGCGTCGTGTGCTGTCGGGGCTGGCCAACGACGGGGGTGGCGGAGGTGCCGCCGGCCTCGAGCTGCTCATCGACCGGCTGAAGACCTTCCCGACCAACGACGCCTTCCTCGAAGAGGTCGCCAAGGGGCCCATGGGAGCCTGAAGCACCCCGCGCCCCGCCGGAGAGGGCCGCAGCCCCGGTACCATGCCCGACGGTCACCGCCACGGGGCGGACCACGACGACACAGTGAGAAGAAGATGAAGCCCGACATCCATCCCGAGTACCGCCCGGTCGTCTTCCAGGACACCAACGCCGGCACGTCGTTCATCGTCTCCTCGACGATCTCCACGAGCGAGACCGTCGAGTGGGAGGACGGCGAGACCTACCCCCTCGCGAAGATGGACGTCACCGCGGCCAGCCACCCCTTCTTCACCGGCAAGATGTCGATCGTCGACACCGCCGGTCGCGTCGAGCGCTTCGAAAAGCGCTACGGACGCCGTAGGCGGTCCAAGAAGGCCGCCGCCGAAGACGCGAGCTGAGCGACCGCTCCACCGGCCAGCCGGTGTCCACGACGAAACCGACGCTCGACCCCGAACGTCGCCGCGCCCTCGACGCGACCCGCCTCAACGCCCTCGTCGCCGCGCACGCGCCCGAAACGCCCCGTGAACTCGTCACGTTCGCGGGTGGGGTGGCCCTGGTGGGCGATCGTGACCTGTGGGTTCTCCCTGTGGACGCGGGACGCCTCGGCGCCGTGTTGGCGTGGGTGGACTCCGTCGCAGCTGACCGTGAATTCGACGTCGTCACCGACGAGGCCGCGCTCATCGCGCGGCGCGTCCGCGGCCTCGATCCGGTCGTGCGGGTCTGGCAGATCAGCGGCCGCTCGCTCGTCGCCGCCGAGGCTGCCCCCGTCGTGCCCGCTCCGGATCCGCCCGATGCCCCCGAACTGGTCGCCGCCCTGCGCGCCGCCGGACTCGACGTCGTCACCGAGTACGGCGTCGTCACCGGCGAGGTGAAGGGCCTGGAGATCGCGCGGATCGTCGCGGGCGACCCCCGACCCCACCTCCTGATCGGAGTGGGTGTATTCGACCAGGGGGCGTTCTCGGCGCTGCACGCCGACCGCACTCTCGACGGCATCGCCGACCCCGACCGCCTCGTCGCAGACCTCGTCGCGGTGCGCGACCGCATCGCATCGCACCGTGGACCGGGGGCCGACCCCCACATGGCCAACCGACTGGTCCGACCGCGCTGGTTGCGCGCCTCCGCGCTCGCGTCGCCCCATCTCGTCGGCGTGCGTTCGCTCGAGCCGGTACCCCTGCCCGATCCCCGTGGTGGATTGAACGAGCACGCGCCCGCTGCCGCGCTCGGCCGCGACGAATCCGCGGCGTCGGTCCTCGCTGTCTTCTCGGTCGGTGTCGACCTCGAGATGGTGCCGATCGCCTCGGATCTCCTCGCCACCCACCGGGCGGAGCGCGCGCTGCTCGTGTTGCCGCGCCGCGACATGCATCCGGCCATAGGGCGCGCCGCCACGAGACTCGCGGTGCCGACCGCGCTCGTCGCCCTCGAGGGCGAGTGGTCGCAGGTGGTGTGAGGGCGTCGTCGGTACGCTGCCGTTGATGTCGTCCGACCGCCCCGATCTCGTCGCCGAACTCGACGATGTCACGGCGCGCCTGTCGGATCCGGACCTCCCCCGGGATCCGAAGGCCTACGCGGTCGTAGCCCGTCGGCACAAGGAACTGAGCGAGATCGTCGGCGTCATGGCGGAGATATCGGAGGCCCGCGGGGACGCCGAGGCCGCCCGGGAGATGATGGGCGACGTCGGGGCCGAGGACCGTGAGATGCTGCGCGGCGAGATCGACAACGCCGAACGCATCGAGGCCGAGCTCTCCGCCAGGCTCGACGAACTGCTGATCCCCCGTGATCCCAACGACGACAAGAACGTGATCGTCGAGATCCGTGGGGCCGAGGGCGGGGAGGAGGCGAACCTCTTCGCCCGTGATCTCTACGAGATGTACCAGGCCTACGCCTCCGCCCGGAAGTGGGGCACCGAGCTACTCGAGGCACGACCGTCGGACATGGGCGGCTACTCCGAGATCACGTTCATGGTCAAGGGCGACGGCGTCTGGTCCCGCCTCAAGCACGAAGGCGGCCCGCACCGTGTGCAGCGTGTCCCCGTCACCGAGTCCCAGGGGCGGATCCACACGTCATCGGCGACGGTCACCGTTCTCCCCGAGGCCGACGAGGTCGACGTGTCCGTCGACGAGGCCGATCTCGAGGTCGATGTCTACCGGTCTTCGGGGCCGGGGGGGCAGTCGGTGAACACGACCGACTCGGCGGTCCGCATCACGCACAAGCCGACGGGGATCGTGGTGTCCATGCAGGACGAGAAGAGCCAGCTGCAGAACCGCCAGAAGGCGATGCGTGTGTTGAGGGCCCGGCTCCTGCAGGCCGAGGAGGAGCGTCGGGCGGCCGAACTCTCGGACCAGCGGCGCGGCCAGATCGGTGGGGGCGGCCGGTCCGAGAAGATCCGGACGTACAACTACAAGGAGAACCGGGTGACCGACCACCGCATCGGGCTCACCCTCTACAAGCTCGACAAGATCCTGGCCGGGGACCTCGGTGACGTCGTGGACGAGCTCGCCCGCCACGAGCGCGAGGCCCAGCTCGCCGAGTCCGGTGGCGACTGAAACGACGGCGGGGCCCGACGGCGACGACGGCACCGTCGCGTGGTCGGCCCTGTCCGCCGAGACCGTCGCGAGGTTGACGCACGCCGACGTGGCCAACGCGGCCAGCGAGGCCCGCTGGATCGTCGAAGCCGCCTCGGGCATGTCGCCCGCCGAGCTCGCCGCCGCACCCGAGACGCCTGCGACGGTGGGCGGAGTCGCCCGGCTCGACACGATGGTGGCGCGCCGCGCCGCAGGCGAGCCACTGCAGTACGTGCTGGGCCGCTGGGCCTTCCGGACCCTCGATCTGATGGTCGACGGCCGGGTCCTGATCCCGCGTCCCGAGACCGAACAACTCGTCGACATCGCGCTGGAGGCGGTGGACCGCCTGCGGGCGCGGCGTGCCGACGCGGTGTCGGTGGTGGACCTCGGCACGGGATCGGGGGCGGTCGGTCTCGCAGTCGCCGTGGAGCGCGAGTCCACCCGCGTGGTGCTGACCGATGTCGACGAGAGTGCCGTTGCCGTCGCCCGCGCGAACCTGACCGGCCTCGGCCGCCCGGCCACGCGCGTCGAGATCCGATCCGGCTCCTGGTTCGAGGCTCTCGACCCCGCCACCAGGGGGGGCCTGGACGTGGTGGTGTCGAATCCGCCCTACGTGCCCGACGACGAGGTCCTCGATCCCGTCGTAGAGGACCACGAGCCGCACCGGGCACTGCGCGGTGGTCCCGACGGGCTCGACGCCGCGCGGGAGATCCTCACCGCCGCCCCACGCTGGCTCGCCCCCGACGGCGCGGTCGTTCTCGAGTTGGGCGACGGTCAGCTCGCTACGGCAGTACGGCTCGCGGAGTCCGCCGGTTTCTCGGCGGTCGAGGTCCGGCGCGACCTCGCGGGTCGTGACCGGTTCCTGTACGCGACCGCCCCGCGCCCGTGACCGTCCTTGCCGCCGGGGAACCCGGGACCTTCGCAGCGGTCGTCGCGCGACTGAGGGAGGGTCGACCCGTCGTGGTGCCCACCGACACGGTCTACGGGGTCGCGGCCCTCGTCGACGGTGTCGAGCACCTGCGGGACCTGAAACGCCGACCGGCTTCGCGGGCCATTCCGCTGCTGGTCGGGGGGCCCGGGGACCTCGACGATCTCGCGGCGGAACCGTCTTCGGCGGAACGCGCGCTGGCAGAGGCCTTCTGGCCGGGTCCCCTCACGATCGTCGTGGTGGCCCGACCTTCCCGGCTGCGGGCGATGGTCTCCGACGACGACACGGTCGGCGTGCGGTGTCCGGCTGCCAGCCTGGTGCGCTCGATCGCCGCGGAGGTCGGACCGCTGCCCACCACGAGCGCCAACCTCCACGGGGAGCCGACGCCGGTGGACGCCGCCGGCGTCGAAGCTGCATTCGGTGACCCGGAACTGCTCGTCGTCGACGGGGGCCGTCTGTCGGGGGGAGCGTCGACGGTGGTGCGGGTGCTTGCGGGCCCGAGCCCGGCTGTCGAGGTTCTCAGGGACGGTCCGATCGACGGCGCGAGGCTGCAGGCGGTGGTGGCGGCCGCAGGTTCCTAGGTCCCCGCGCGGCCCGTAGGATCCGACGGGTGCGAGTTCTCTTCGTGTGTAGCGGCAACATCTGTCGGTCAGCCATGGCCGAGGCGTTCCTGCGGCGTGCGCTCGAGGAACACTCGATCGCGGGGGACGTGCGTTCCGTCGGGTTCGCGAAGGCCGGCCTCCCTTCGCCGCCGGACACGATCGAGGCGATGCGCCGTCACGGGCTCGACATCACCGGGCACCGCAGCCAGTCCATCTCGGTTCCCGCTCTCGACGGGGCCGATCTCGTTCTCGCCATGACCGGCCGCCACGTCCGCGAGGCGGTCGTCATGTCACCCGGCGCCCGGGACCGGATCTGGGGGTTCGGCGAGCTCGTACGCCTGGGTGAGGAGCACGGCGGAAGGCGGGGTGCGCCGGTGCAGGACTGGTTGTCGCTGTTGGCGCCCCACCGGCAGGCGCCTCTGTCGCTCGACGATGTCGAGGACCCCCACGGGCGGGCGTCGAAGGTGCACCGCAGAGTCGCCGATCAGGTCCTGGATCTGACGACCCGACTGGTCACGCTGATGTGGGACCCCGTCACATGACGCATCGGCGCCGCCCCGTCGCAGCGCGCGATGGTCTGCCACCCGGGGGACCGGGCCGGTAACGTCGGTGCCACGCCCGCGTCGCGCGGGAACCCACCTCCGGGAAGGATGACCATGCCCTGGCCGACGGTCGGCGACGACGACGTCTTCACGATCATCCGGCGCGAGGTCGAGCGCCAGAACACGACACTTCAGCTGATCGCCTCGGAGAACTTCACCTCCCCCGCGGTGATGGCCGCCACGGGCTCGGTCCTCACGAACAAGTACGCCGAGGGCTACCCGGGTCGCCGCTACTACGGCGGCAACGTCCACATCGACGAGGCCGAGGATCTGGCGCGTGAGCGGGTGAAGGCGCTGTTCGGCGCGGAACACGCCAACGTCCAGCCCCACTCGGGGGCCAACGCCAACATGGCCGTGTACCAGGCGCTGCTCGAGCCGGGGGACACCGTCGTCGGCCTGAGTCTCGACCACGGCGGGCACCTCACCCACGGCTCGCCGGTCAACGCGAGCGGCATTCTCTACCGGTTCGTCCCCTACGGGGTGACCGCCGGCGACGAACGAATCGACCTGGACCAGTTGCGTGACGTCGTGCGCGCCGAGCGGCCGGCGCTCGTCGTGGCTGGTGCCACGGCGTACTCGCGCATCATCGACCCGGTGCCGTTCCGCGAGATCGCCGACGAGGTCGGTGCCCGTTTCCTCTTCGACGCGGCCCACATCGCGGGTCTGATCGCCGGAGGGGTGCACCCCAACCCCGTGCCCCACGCCGATGTCGTCACGTTCACCACCCACAAGACGCTGCGTGGTCCGCGTGGCGGCTGCATCCTGTCGACCGCGGAGCTCGCGAAGGACATCGACCGCGCGGTTTTCCCGGGCCAGCAGGGGGGACCGCTCGAACACGTCGTCGCGGCCAAGGCGGTGGCGTTCGCCGAAGCGGCCACACCGGAGTTCGGCGTCTACGCGGCCGCGATCGTGACGAACACGGCGGCCCTGTGCGAGGCGTTGGCCGCGGAGGGGTTCCGCCTCGTCGCCGGTGGCAGTGACAACCACCTCGTCCTCGTGGACCTGCGTTCCTTCGACGGGGACCTGACCGGCAAGGTCGCGCAGGAGGTTCTCGACGTCGCGGGGATCACGGTCAACCGCAACACGATCCCCGACGACCCGCGTTCGCCGTTCGTCACGAGCGGCCTGCGGCTCGGCACGCCGGCGACGACGACCCAGGGGATGGGACCTGCGGAGATGGCCCGCATCGCGGCGCTGATCGGCCGTGCTCTGCGCGAGCGCGACGACGAGACCGCGCTGGCTGCGGTGCGCGCCGACGTCGCCGAGCTCTGCGCGGGCTTCACGCCCTACCCCGACCTCCCATGACCCCGGACCGGTTCCCCGCCGGCGTCGATCGGGCATGAACCCACACTGGTCGGCCTACGCGATCGTCTTCGCGGTGGCGGCCGGTACGACTCTGGTCGCGACGCCGCTCGTACGACGGGTCGCCTTCATGATCGGGGCGGTCGTCGCTCCCGACGCCCGGCGGGTCCACGACCGGCGCACGCCGACGCTGGGTGGCGCGGCGATGCTCGTAGGGGTGCTCGTCGCGATGGGCGTCGCCTGGCGCCTCGGTGACTTCGACGACGTGTTCGCCGCGACCTCCGAGATGGTCGGCGTCGTCCTCGCGGTCACCGTCATCTGGATGGTCGGCGTCGTCGACGACCTCCGGGACGTGACGGCGCCGGCCAAGCTCGCCGGAATGATCGTGGCGGGGTCGATCCTGTCGTTGAGCGGGCTGAGCCTGCTGGTGCTGCGCATCCCGCTGCTCGACGTCTTCGTACTGTCGCCGGACCTGTCGGCGGTACTGACCGTCGTGTGGGTGATCGGGATGGCGAACGCGATCAACCTGATCGACGGCCTCGACGGCCTGGCGGCGGGAATCGTCGCGATCGGCGCCGGCGCCATCTTCTTCTACGGGATCGAGCTCGTGAACGAGGACGTGCTGGAGGCCAGCTCACCGGGCCCGCTGCTCGCGATCATCGCCGCGGGTGCCTGCGTAGGGTTCCTGCCCCACAACTTCCACCCCGCGCGGATCTTCATGGGTGACGGCGGCGCGCTCCTGCTCGGTCTACTGCTCGCTGCGTCGACGATCTCGGTCGGTGGGCGAACGGGCGAGGAGTTCACCGGTCAGACCTACTTCTTCTTCGCCCCCATCTTCATCCCACTGTTCATCCTCGGTGTCCCCATCGTCGACACGGCCTTCGCGATCGTGCGCCGCGCCAGTCAGCGGTCGTCGATCACGACGCCGGACAAGGGCCACCTGCACCACCGTCTCCTCGCGCTCGGTCACGGACAGCGGCGCAGCGTCCTGATCCTGTGGCTGTGGACGGCGCTGCTGTCGGTCACCGTGCTCGTCCCCACCTACACGGGTCGGGGAGTACTCATCGCGGTCTTCGCGCTGGGCGGGCTCGCGCTCGCCCTGTACACGGTCTTCGCCCCCGGAGTCCGGCGCCGCCGTCACCGCCGGCGGGTCGAGGAACTGCTCGAGGTGCACCCGGCCGGCCGTGCGCTGACACGGGTTCGAGCCACCGATCGTGAAGAGACGGCGACGTGAAGTCCCGGTCAGGTTGCGTCTTGGGCGGCCACCTTCTAACTTTGCGAACGCATTCACGAGCGCGGCCGGTCGAACAGAGTGCTAACAGTCGGGAAATCAGATCCCGACAGCCGCGTTCAGAGGACTGAAGTGGATCTTTCGCAGCGTCGCGAGTTGACCCAGGGAGCGACCGCTCGTAGCAGCGGTTCGTTCGAGATGGTCCTCGCCGCGGTCGTCGTCGCCCTCCTCGGATGGGCTCTCGACGGCGCCTTCGGTCTGTTTCCGCTCCTGACGACCGTCCTCGGATTCGTCGGCTTCGCCGGTTCGGCCACCGGCCTGTACTACCGCTACCGCGCCGAGATGCAACGCCACGCCGTCCCCCACGTCGGCTCTGCCGGCGCCGGTGAGGTCGCGACATGACTGGCGTCGACGCCCACACCCTGAGCTACGACGGTCCGTCCCCGGTTCTCGAGGTCGGGCGTGACATGTTGCGGCGCGGCGCCATGGCCGCTCCGGTCGTCGTCGGTCTTGGCGCGCTCATCTGGGGGACCGACGGTGCCACGTCGGTCGCCTATGCGATCGCGATCGTCCTGGGCAACTTCGCGCTGTCCGCCTACCTGCTCGCCACAGCGGCCCGGATCTCGGTCGCGATGTTGATGGGTGCCGCCATGTTCGGTTTCCTGATCCGAATGGGCATCCTGTTCGTCGCGGTGTTCGCGGTGAAGGACGCCGGATGGATCGATCTGGTCCCTCTCGGCATCGCCCTCGTGGTGGCCCACCTGGGTCTGCTCGTGTGGGAGCTTCGCTACGTCTCCGCCACGCTCGCCTACCCCGGTCTCAAGCCGGACCACCCCCGTGCGTCCGGTCCCTCGTCTCTCGTAACCAAGGAGTCGGTACAGCCGTGATCCTGTCCGCGGTCGAGTTCCCCCCCATCGAGAACCTCGTCGAATGGCCGGCGCTGTTCGGCGACGGCATCATCGCCTTCAACAAGATCGCGCTCGCGGCGTTGATCGCGATGGTCGCGCCGGCGCTGTTGTTCTTCGTCGCCGGTCGTCGGGCGTCGCTGGTGCCCCGAGGTATGCAGACGGTCGCCGAGGGCACCGTCACCTTCATGGAGAACCAGATCGCACGGCCGGGCATCGGCCACGGCTACGAGCCCTACCTTCCGCTGCTGCTGTCGTTCTTCACATTCATCTTCGTGGGCAACCTCTTCGAGGTCATCCCGTTCTTCCAGATGCCCCTGAACGGCCGCATGGGCCCGCCGCTGGTGGTGGCGCTCGTGGCATTCTTCATGTGGATCGGCGTGGCGGCCCGCCATCACGGCCTCGGCTGGTTCAAGGCCGTGATCTGGCCGTCCTACGTGCCGCTCGCCATCCGGCCCCTCGTCGGGGTCATCGAGCTCTTCTCGGTGTTCATCATCCGGCCCTTCAGCCACGCACTGCGTCTGTTCGCCAACATGTTGGCGGGCCACATTCTGCTGGTGACCTTCGGCGTGCTGTGCATCTCGGTCTGGAGTTCGAGCACGTTCCTAGGTGGGGTCCCGCTGTGGGTCCTCGAGGTCTTCACGTTCCCCGGCCTCGTCATGTTCACCGCATTCGAGGTGGGCGTGAGCTTCATCCAGGCGTTCGTCTTCGCTCTGCTCGCCGCCGTCTACATCGGCGGCGCGTTGCACCCGGATCACTGATCCAGCCACACCGCAGTCACCAACCAGTCTCCAACGAGAACCAACCAACCCCATTCAGGAGAGAGCAATGAGCTTGCTTGCGACCTACGCAGCCCAGGCCCTGGAACTCGCCCAAGAAGGCGAGGCGGAGTCGTTCAACGACATCGCCCAGGACGTCGAGGCCGCCGGCACCGCCGGTTACGCCTACGGCCTTGCAGCCTTCGGCGCCGCCATCGGCATCGGCTACCTGGTCGGCCAGTCCGTCCAGGCCATGGCCCGCCAGCCCGAGGCATCGGGCCAGCTGCAGACGACGATGTTCCTCGGTATCGCGTTCACCGAGGCGCTCGCCCTCATCGGCTTCGTCGTCTTCATCATGTTGAAGTTCGTCTGAGCGACGGCCCGGAAACCCCCCGAACCACTGACGAGGAGCTGACGTGTCGGCAGAGGAGCTGATCACTCTCGATCTCGATCTCGATCTCGAACTGGCCGTAGAGGCAGGGACCGAGGCCGAGAGCGAGGAGACGGTCAACCCGGTCATCCCGGAGATCCACGAGATCATCTGGCCGGCGATCTTCTTCATCGTCCTGTGGATCCTGATGCGCCATGTCCTGCTGGGTCCGCTGTTGCGGGTCCGCGAGGCACGTGCGGCCAAGCTGGCTGAGGACGCCGATGCGGCCGACACCGCCCGGGCGGAGCTCGTCAGGGTCGAACAGGAGTACCGCGAGGCCCTCGCGAAGGCGCGCCAGAGCGCCGACGAGATGGTCGCCACCGCCCGCGAGGAGGCCGAGGCCTACCGTCGCGAGCAGGTACACGCCGTCGAAGCCGAGATCACACGGCAGCGTCTGGCGCTCGACGAGGAGATCCACTCGGCCCGGGACACGGCGCTGGCATCTCTGCGGCCCCAGGTGACCACCCTGGCCGTCGGTGCGGCCGCCCGGGTCCTCGACAGACCACTGGACGAGGCGACATACGCCGCCATCGTCGAACAGACACTCGCGGACAGGAGCTGAACATGTTGTGGATCCTCGCCGCCGAGGGCCCGAACGGGAAGTTCATTCCCGGCGACGTCAATGAATTCTGGTGGGGCTTCGGTGCCTTCGCCGTGGTGTTCATTCTCGGCGCCTGGAAGCTGGGCCCGGTCATTCGCCGGGCCATGCGCAAGCGCACCGAGACGGTCGCGGAGGAACTCTCCGCGGCCGAAGGGACCCGGCTCGAGGCCGAGGCCGAGGTTTCCGCCCTGCGTGAGCGTCTCGCGTCGGCCGAGGCCGAACGTGAGCGCATTCTCGCCGAGGGCAGGGCCACGGCCGAACGCGTCAAGGCGGACCTGATCGCCGCCGCCGACGCCGAAGTCGCGGACCTGCGGGCCCGCGGAGAGGCTGATCTCGCTGCGGTCGGTGCCCATGCGTCCTCCGACCTGCAGGCCGTGGCGGCCGAGCAGGCCGTGCGCGCGGCCGAGGCGGTCGTGCGTGAGAATCTCGACGACGCCTCACAGCAGGCCCTCGTCGAGCAGTACATCCAGCAGCTGGGAGCCATGCGATGAGCCGCGTCGAGGGGTACGCCGCGGCGATGCTCGCCGTGGCCCGCGCCGAGGGCAATGTCGACGAGGTCGCCGAC
The DNA here is from genome assembly GCA_040219085.1 of Acidimicrobiales bacterium. Taxonomy (NCBI): domain Bacteria; kingdom Bacillati; phylum Actinomycetota; class Acidimicrobiia; order Acidimicrobiales; species Acidimicrobiales bacterium. The sequence goes on along the minus strand of JAVJTC010000012.1, from coordinate 38,513 downwards.
GAGGTCTTCAGGTTCTCGCGGGCGCTGGCGGGCAGCGACGAGCTGCGCGCCGCCCTCGTGGACCGGGCACTCCCGGCCGAGCGCCGCTCCCAGATCGTCGAGGATCTCCTGCGTAACCGGGCGACGGACACGACCGTGGGGTTGGTGTCGATGGTCGTCGCCGCGGGCCGTGCGGGAGACCTGACCGAGATCGGTCAGTCCCTGGTCGACCTCGCCGCTGCCGAGAAGAGCCGCGAGGTCGCCATCGTGCGTTCAGCCGTCGCCATGAGCGACGATCAGATCTCCCGTCTCGCCGACGCACTGTCGGCATCGACCGGCCGCCAGATCGAGGTGAAGGTCGTCATCGACCCCTCGGTCGTGGGCGGTGTGGTCACAACGATCGGCGACACCGTCATCGACGGTTCGGTCCGGTCCCGTCTGTCCAAGCTGCGCGAAGCCTTCTAGCCGAGGAACCCAATGGCAGAGCTCACCATCAACACCGCCGACATCGCCGCCGCCCTTCAGCGCAATCTCGAAGGGTTCACGCCGAGTGTCGAACAGACCCAGGTCGGCCGCATCCTCGAGGTCGGTGACGGCATCGCCCGCGTCGGCGGCCTCCCCAACGCGGCCGTCAACGAGATGCTCGAGTTCGAGGGCGGGACCATCGGTCTCGCGCTCAACCTCGACGAGGATTCGATCGGCGCCGTCGTTCTCGGCGCCGTCGACGAGATCGAAGAGGGACAGTCGGTGCGTGCCACCGGCGACATCCTCTCGGTTCCCGTCGGCGACGCCCTGCTCGGTCGCGTCGTCAACGCGCTCGGTGAACCGATCGACGGCAAGGGCCCGCTGGGCACCACCGAGACCCGCCGCATGGAGATCCAGGCGCCGGGCATCATCGGCCGCAAGCCCGTGCACGAGCCGATGCAGACCGGCATCAAGTCGATCGACTCGCTCATCCCCGTCGGCCGTGGTCAGCGCGAGCTGATCATCGGCGACCGCAAGACGGGCAAGACGACCATCGCGCTCGACACGATCCTCAACCAGCGCGGTCAGGGCGTGAAGTGCGTCTACGTCGCCATCGGCCAGAAGGCCTCGACGGTGGCCCAGGCCGTGTCGGTGCTCGAGGAGTTCGGGGCCATGGAGTACACGGTCGTGGTCGTCGCCTCGGCGTCGGATCCCGCACCGTTCAAGTACCTCGCCCCCTACGCCGGGTGCGCCATGGGTCAGCACTGGATGGACAACGGCGGTCACGCCCTGGCCATCTACGACGACCTCTCCAAGCAGGCCGAGGCCTACCGGCAGATGGCGCTGCTGCTGCGCCGCCCGCCCGGGCGTGAGGCCTACCCCGGCGACGTCTTCTACCTGCACAGCCGTCTCCTCGAGCGTGCGGCCAAGCTCAGCGACGACCTCGGCGCCGGCTCGTTGACGGCCCTGCCGGTCATCGAGACGAAGGCGGGCGACGTCTCGGCGTACATCCCGACCAACGTGATCTCGATCACCGACGGCCAGATCTACCTCCAGGACGACCTCTTCAAGTCCGGTATCCGTCCCGCTGTGGACGTGGGTATCTCGGTCTCCCGCGTCGGTTCGGCCGCACAGATCAAGGCCATGAAGAAGGCTGTCGGCACGCTCAAGGCGGATCTCCAGCAGTTCCGTGAGCTCGAATCGTTCGCGGCGTTCGGCTCCGAGTTGGACGCCGTGTCCCAGGCCCAGCTGGACCGTGGCTACCGCCTCACCGAACTCCTCAAGCAGGGCATCAACTCCCCGATGCCCGTCGAGGAGCAGGTCGTCTCGTTGTTCGCCGGGACCCGCGGCCATCTCGACGCCATCTCGGTGGCCGACGTCCGCCGGTTCGAGACCGAACTGCTGGACCGGGTGCGGTCGCGTCACAGCGATTTCCTGCGGTCCATCGTCGACACCGGCGAGGTCGACGAGGCCGCGCTGACGGAGATCCTGAAGTCCTTCGAGGAGTCCTTCGAGCCGACGGTGGCCGAGACGGGCGACGAGCCGGAGCCGACCGCCGTCGGTGAGGCCCACGCAGCGGTCGTCGACGCCGACACCACGCTGCCCGAAGAGGACATCTCGCGCGACGACGGCGAGGACGACAGCTAGTGCCCGGTGGCGCCGAACGCACTCTGCGTCGACGGATCTCCTCGGTCCAGTCGACGAAGAAGATCACGCGTGCCATGGAGCTCATCGCGGCCACCCGGGTCGTGAAGGCCCAGCAGCGTGCCAACGAGGCGCGTCCCTACGCCAGGTGGATCACGAAGGTGATCGAGGACCTGGCCGCTGCCGGCGCGGGTGTGGACCATCCGCTGCTGACCACACCCGACGAGATCCGCAAGGTCGCCTACGTCGTCATCAGCTCGGATCGCGGTCTCGCGGGTCCCTACAACAGCTCGGTCATCCGGGCCGCCGAGCGCGAGCTCATGGCCAACCAGAACAAGGGCCGTGACTACTCGCTCGTCCTGATCGGAAAGAAGGCCCAGGACTACTTCCGGTTCCGTAACTACCGGATCGACGCCGAGTACGCGGACATCTCCGACACGCCCCACTACGACGACGCCCGGGAGATCGCCGACACTCTCACGGAGCGGTTCATGGGCGGCGACATCGACCAGGTCATCTTGACCTACATGGAGTTCATCTCCATCGGGTCCCAGAAGGTCGCGGTGCGTCGGTTCCTCCCGCTCGAGTCGATCGAGGTGATCGCGAGTGTCGGCGGCGGCGACGCCGAGGCGACCGCCTCGTTCGAGTTCGAACCCTCGCCCGAGGGCGTGTTGACCTCGCTGCTGCCGCGCTACGTCGAGTCACGGCTGTTCTCGGCCCTGCTCGACGCTGCGGCCTCCGAACACGCCAATCGTCAGCGCGCCATGAAGGCCGCGACGGACAACGCGGAGGAGCTCATCACGAAGCTCCGCCGTGCGCTGAACCGTGCCCGCCAGGATGCCATCACCACCGAGATCATGGAGATCGTCGGCGGCGCCGAGGCTCTGCGGGCCGCCGGCCGTGACCCCGAGGAAATCGGACTCACCGCCGTGACCGAATGGGCCGAGCAGGCCTCGTGACCGACCCCGTTTCGCACTGCCCGAGGAGAACAACCCCGTGAGCGACACCAGCACCCTCAAGGACGGCCGGGTCGTCTCGATCGCCGGACCGGTGATCGACGCCGAGTTCCCGCCCGACGCCATCCCCGAGATCAACACGGCTCTCACCTTCGAGACGCTGATCGACGGCGTCACGACGGTGATCACCGGTGAGGTCGCGCAGCAGATCGGCCACAGCCGGGTGCGCGCGATCGCCATGAAGCCGACCGACGGCCTCCAGCGCGGGGCTCCGGTGAAGAACCTCGGCCACGGCCTGCAGGTCCCCGTGGGCGACGTCACGCTCGGCCACGTGTGGAACGTGCTGGGCGAAAGCCTCGACGTGCCCACCGACACGCTCGACATCGAGACCCGCTGGGACATCCACCGGTCGGCGCCGCTGTTCGAGAACCTCGAGCCGTCCACCAACATGTTCGAGACCGGTATCAAGGTCATCGACCTCCTCACCCCCTACAAGGACGGCGGCAAGATCGGCCTGTTCGGTGGTGCCGGGGTCGGCAAGACCGTTCTCATCCAGGAGATGATCACCCGGGTGGCCACCCAGCACGGTGGTGTGTCGGTGTTCGCCGGTGTGGGTGAGCGCACCCGTGAGGGAACCGACCTCTTCATCGAGATGGCCGAGACCCAGATGGGTGACGGCGGATCGGTTCTCGACAAGGCCGCTCTCGTGTTCGGCCAGATGGACGAGCCGCCGGGTGTGCGTCTGCGTGTCGGTCTCGCCGGCGTGACCATGGCCGAATACTTCCGCGACGTCCAGAACCAGGACGTCCTGTTGTTCATCGACAACATCTTCCGCTTCGTCCAGGCCGGCTCCGAGGTGTCCACCCTGCTGGGCCGCATGCCTTCCGCCGTGGGATACCAGCCCACGCTCGCCGACGAGATGGGCGAACTCCAGGAGCGGATCACCTCGACCCGGGGTAAGTCCATCACGTCGCTGCAGGCCGTGTACGTACCCGCCGATGACTACACCGATCCGGCACCGTTCACCTCGTTCACGCACTTCGACGGCACGACCGAGCTGAGCCGTGACATCGCGGCCCTCGGCATCTACCCGGCGGTGGACCCACTGGCGTCGACCTCGACGATCCTCACGCCCGAGGTCGTCGGCGAGCGTCACTACGACGTCGCCCGACGGGTCCAGGAGATCCTGCAGCGCTACAAGGAACTCCAGGACATCATCGCCATCCTCGGTCTCGACGAGCTCTCCGAGGAGGACAGGGTCACGGTCAGCCGGGCCCGCAAGGTGCAGCGGTTCCTCTCCCAGCCCATGTTCGTCGCCGAGGTGTTCACCGGTCAGACCGGTGTGTTCACCTCCGTCGCCGACACCGTGGACAGCTTCGAGGCGCTCGTTCGTGGCGATCTCGACCACCTGCCCGAGCAGGCGTTCTTCATGGTCGGCGGCGCCGAAGAGGCCGAGCGCAAGGCGGCCGAGATCTCCAAGGGCGCGGCGTAGTGCCTTTCGACGTCCAGCTCGTGTCGCCGGAGCGGCTCGTCTTCTCCGGCGAGGCCGACATGGTGATCGCACGGACCACGAACGGCGACATCGGCTTCCAGCCGGGGCACATCCCGTTCGTGGGTGTGCTCACGCCCGAGCGTCTCAAGATCAACCTGAGTGACGGCACGACCCGTGAGGTCGCCGTGCACTCCGGTTTCGTCGAGGTGTCGGCCGATCACGTGACGGTCCTGTCTGACATCGCCGAGATGGCCGAGGACATCGACGTGGCCCGTGCGCAGGCCGCGCTCGGCCGCGCTGAAGCGGCCCTCGCGTCCGATTCCTCGGATGTCAAGGCGAAAGCGGCCCGGCGTCGGGCGCAGGTACGCATCCAGGTCGCCGAGACCGTTTCGGGTGCCGCGCACTGACCGACACTGGAACCTGGCCGCTGGGTTGCCCTATCGTGCGTCTACACCCTCTCCGATAGGATCCCTGATGAAAAAGCTCACAGCAATGCTGGTCGCGCTTCTCATGGCATTCGGTGCTCTGGCCGTGTCATCGGCGCCCGCAGGCGCGGTTCCGACGTGCGAGACGAGAATCGCGGGCTTCATGACCCTCGACTTCGACGACGGAGCCGACGGAAACGGTACGGGCGTTGCCCTGTGGGACGGGCACTGGATCAGGGTGAACATCGACTCGACCGCCATCACGGTCCCCGGTAACCCGGCAACGCTGTTGCAGCTCTGGTCGTCGCCGTCGTGGGGCAACGACGTCGACATCGTCGAGACGTCCTACCAGACGCCGCTCTTCGGTGGCCTGGTGAGGTTCAACTCCACGGTGACGGTGGAGTTCGGGCTGGCCGGGTCGATGTCGTTCAACGGGATCGCGAGCCAGTCGCTCGGCATGGCCTGGTTCTCGTTCTCGGGGACCCTGTGCCAGGGCATCCAGGACACCTGACTCCACTCACTCGACGACGATTCCGCTGATGTCTGACGGGGGCTCGGGCCATGTCGGCTCGAGCCCCCGTAGCGCCTCCACCAGGATCGTCGAGATCACGAGGTTGCGGAACCACTTGCGGTCCGCCGGAACCACGTACCACGGGGCCCAGGTCGTGGAGGTCTGCCCCAGCATCTCGGCGAAGGCCGCCTGGTAGTCGTCCCAACGCTCGCGTTCGGCGAGGTCCCCCGGATTGAACTTCCAGTTCTTGTGGGGTTGGTCGATGCGGTCCTGGAGGCGTTCGCGTTGTTCGTCCTTGGAGAGGTGCAGGAACACCTTGATGATGGTCGTTCCCTCTTCGACGAGCATCCGCTCGAACTCCCGGATGTGGCGGTAGCGGCGCCGCCACTGCGATTCGGGGACGAGGCCGTGCACGCGCACGACGAGAACGTCCTCGTAGTGCGACCGGTTGAAGATCACGATCTCGCCGTCGCCGGGGACGTGGGGATGGACCCGCCACAGGTAGTCGTGTGCGAGTTCCACCTCGGAGGGCTTCTTGAACGCGGCCACCGACACCCCCGAGGGGTTCACGCCTTCGAACACGTGACCGATCGTCGAGTCCTTGCCGCCGGTGTCGGTGGCCTGCAGGACGACGAGCAGCCGATGGCGGCCCTGCGCCCACAGGATCTCCTGGAGCTCCTCGAGCTCCGAGTTGAGCTCGTCGGCCCGGGCCTTGCCGGCGCCCTTGTCGATGCCGCCGTCGTCGCGGGTGTCCCAGCGTGACAGGTCGACGACGTCGCCCGGGGGTACGTGGTAGTTGGAGATGTCCATACGAAACCTTGGCACGTCTCCGGCACCGCTAGCGTCGTGGCCATGAATACCCGTCCATGGTCCAACGCGCTCGTCACCGGTGCCTCGAGTGGCCTCGGTGACGCGCTCGCCCGGCGGCTCGCAGCCGACGGCGTGGACGTCGTCGCTGTCGCCCGTGACGTCGCACGGCTCGAGCGACTCTCGGGCGAGGCCGGACCGGGTGCCGTCGAGGTGCTGCCGGCCGATCTCACGACCACCGACGGCCGTGCCCTCGTCGCGGCGCGGCTGGCCGCCGACGAGCGTGCAGTGGACCTCGCCATCGCCAATGCAGGCGTGTGGCAGTTCGGTGACCTCGTCGATCAGGATCCGGCCACTCTGAGGTCGATGATCGAGCTCAACGTCGTCGCCGTGGTCGAGCTCACCCATGCCGCCGTCACAGCGATGCGACGCCGCGGTGGGGGAGCAGTCGTGCTGATCTCGTCGATCGCGGGGAACCAGCCGCTGGCCCACGAGGCCGTCTACGGGGCGAGCAAGGCGTTCGTGTCGAGTTTCGGGCAGGCGGTCGCCGAGGAATTGCGGGGCAGCGATGTCTCGTTGACGACGATCATGCCCGGGCTGGTGCGCACGGAACTCCACGAGCGCGTCGGAGGATCCCACCACGTCGCCCTGCTGCCCGACCGGGCGTGGATGGACGCTGACGTCGTGGCCGCTTCGATCATCGAGGCGACAGCCGCTCACAGGGTCGTCCACACGCCGGGGTTCGTGAACCGGGTCGTGTCGTCACTGACGGACATGACACCGCGGGCGATCAGCCGACGGGCGGCGGCGACCGTCAACCGCAAGCGGCGTTGATCGCCCGGACCTTCGTGGCGGTCGTCGTGGCGGCCGCCCTCGCGGTTTCGGCCTGCACCGGCGGCGACGGCACAGCCTCCGGCGGCGACGGCACAGCCTCCCGCGGCGACGGCACAGCCTCCGGCGGCGATGGCACAGCCTCGGACCGGGACTGCCCGCCCGAGGCCGCCGTCCCCGGCGTGAGGTGCCTCACCGTGACGGTCCCGTTGGACCGCGAGAACCCGGGGCAGGGACGGGTGGAGTTGGCGGTGGCGGTGATCGACAACGACGACACCGTCGTGGACTCCCCGGTCGTCTTCCTCAACGGTGGGCCCGGTGGCGGGATCGTCCACCTCGCCGCAGCGTTCAGAGGGTTCCCCTTCGACGTCGTCGCGATCGACCTGCGCGGGTCAGGGATCTCGGAGCCGTCTCTGGACTGCCCGGAGATCGACTCGGCGTTCGCCGAGCTGTTGTCGCTGCCGGCCGGGGGGAGCGAGGACGACGACCGCTACGCGGCTCTCCTCGAAGAGTGTCAGGACCGCCTCGTCGCTGCCGGCGTGGACCTCGACGCCTTCGACACAGCGGCCGCGGCCGCCGATGTCGCCTCCGTCCGCGCTGCACTCGGTTACGACGAATGGAACCTGTGGGGTTCGAGCTACGGGACCTGGGTCGCGCTGGCCGTCCTACGGGACTATCCCACAGGGGTCCGGTCGGTGGTGCTCGACGCCACGCTGCCGCCCGACGTCGACTTCCTGGCAGAACTACCGGTCAATGCCACCCGGGCCTTCACCGAGTTGGCATCGGCCTGTTCGGCCGACAGCGCCTGTGCGGGTCGCTTCGGCGACGTGCGAACGCTCATCCGTGCCGCTGCCGACCGGCTCGCCGCGGACCCGGTGTCGGTGAGCGTCGTGCGACCCGGTACGGGGGAGGGCGTCGACGTGCTCGTCGACGCCGCTGCGTTCTACGGCGTTCTCTTCGACGCGATGTACGACACATCTGCTCTGGGGCGGTTGCCGCTACTGATCGAGCGGGCCGCCGACGGCGACCTCGTCGAGTTGGTGCAGCGCTTCGTCGACGGCCGTGATCCGAACACCCTCGTCTTCTCAGAGGCGCTCTACGAGGCCGTCGTGTGCAGCGACGACGTGCCGTTCGCCGAGCCGCAGACCGTGACAGACGGGCTGGCGGGTCGGGACCCCGGTTTCATCGCGGCGTTCGACACCGGCGACTTCTTCGAGGACTGCGCAGCCTGGCCACTGGATGCCTCCGAGGAGAGCGAGGACCTGCCCGTCGTCAGCGACGTCCCGACCCTTCTGGTGACCGGTCGGTTCGACCCGGTGACGCCTCCGGCCTGGACGCGGCGGGCCGCGGAGACCCTTACCCGGTCCACCGTCGTCGAGATGCCCGCCCGTGGTCACGGACTCGCGGTGAACGACGTGTGCAGCCTGTCGATCATGTTGGCGTTCCTCGACGAGCCGACGGCCATCTTGGATCTCGCCTGCGTCGCAGCCGCGGATGCGGTGCGTTTCGTCACGGACTGAGCCGCTGGGGACGGCGGCTCAGCTGAAGGGGACCGCCGAGTACCGGTCGAGCTTGTCGAGGCGGTGGTGGGCGTTGACGAGGCGCACCGTTCCCGACTTGGATCGCATGACGAGCGACTGGGTCGACGCTCCGCCCGGGAAGTAGTGGACGCCCTTGAGGAGCTCGCCGTCTGTGATCCCGGTGGCGGCGAAGAAGCAGTTGTCGGTATTGACGAGATCGTCGATGCGGAGCACCTGGCCGTAGGTGTAGCCGGCGGAGTCCATCGCCTCGCGCTCGGTCTCGTTGCGGGGCCACAGGCGACCCTGGATGTCGCCGCCCATGCACTTGAGCGCCGCTGCGGCGATGACCCCCTCGGGGGTTCCGCCGATGCCGAAGAGGATGTCGGCGCCCGAGTCGCTCCAGGCGGTCGAGATGGCACCGGCGACGTCGCCGTCGGAGATGAGGCGGATCCGAGCACCGGTGTCGCGCACCTCGGAGATCAACTCGCCGTGACGGTCCCTGTCCAAGATGACCGCGGTGAGGTCGTTGACCTGTTCGCCCTTGGCCTCGGCGACCCGGCGAAGGTTCTCCGCCGGCGACTTCTCGATGTCGATCGCGCCGGCGGCGCTCGGACCCACGGCGATCTTCTCCATGTACACGCACGGCCCCGGGTCGAACATCGAACCGCGGTCCGACACGGCGATCACGGCCAGCGCATTGGACCGGCCGAGCGAGGTCAGCGTCGTGCCGTCGATCGGGTCCACGGCGATGTCGCACATCGGTGGTGACCCGTCGCCGATCGACTCGCCGTTGTACAGCATGGGAGCGTCGTCCTTCTCGCCCTCACCGATGACGACGATGCCGTCCATCGGGACGCTGTCGAGCACGATGCGCATGGCGTCGACGGCGGCACCGTCGGCGCCTTCCTTGTCGCCCCGACCCATCCAGCGGGAAGCAGCGAGGGCCGCCGCCTCGGTGACCCGCACCAGCTCCATCGCGAGGTTCCGGTCGGGCGATTCTTTTTCGCTCATGTGACTGACAGTACGCCCTTGGACGGTCCGTCCGAAATCCATGCGAGGATGGACGTCGTGACAACCGGAGCGTGGTGTTTCCAGTGCGGTGCGGAATACAACGAGGACGTCCTCGTATGTGTCGAGTGCGCCGTGCCGACGGTGGACCATCCCCCCACGGACGTGACCACGGTCGGTACCGAGGACGAGGAGCAACTGGCCTACGACCTGCACGAGTGGGCGGCGGAGTCACGGGTCATGCTCGAGAGCCTTCTCACCGGCGCCGACGTGATGCACGCCTGGCAGGGTGCGTCGCTGATCGTCCGCGAGGCCGATGAGGATGCTGTCGACGAACTCGTGGACCAGGTGGAGGAGGCGGCTGCGCCGACGCTCGACCCCGACGCGGAGAAGACCGTCTACGAACTCGAGGAGTACGACGACGAGCAGCTGACGAGACTCACCCACGCGCTGGGCGCCGCGGGGATCGCCCACGACTTCACCGCGGACGGGGAGCTCGTCGTCCTCTCGAGCGACGAGGAGGGTGCCGAGGCGGTGTTCGACCGCCTCGACGAGACGGCCGACCAGTTCGGTCCGGGCGTGGACGGTGTGGACGCGCACACCGTCATCACCGAGATGTTCCTGATCGTCGACAAGTTGCGCCGCGGCGCAGGAGACGCCCGGGTCGTGCGTTCCTTCCTCGACCATGTCGAGTTGGCCGAGCAACTACGCCTCCCGTTCGGGTTCGAGACGGCCGACTGGCGCGGGCTGCTCGCCATGTGCGGCGAGCTGCGTGATCTGCTCGCGGACCGTGAGGGTGACGACGACGAACTCCTCGAGAAGGCCGCCGCTCTGCGCGACCGCCTCCACGTTCTCGTCTGACTTATCTTCGGTGAGTCGGCGCCGGTAGATTCTCTTCGTGGTGCTCGCTGAACTGGAAGTCCGGCACTCGCGCCCGGTCGCCCCGACGCGCCGGGTCGCGCTCGGTGAGCGTCACCTTCCCGTCGACGATCCTCCCGGCTCCGGTGGGATCCTCCTCGCCGCCATCGTGGGTCGCTATTCCGCGTGGATGGACGACGAGGAGCGCGAGGACCTCCGTGAACTCCTCGTCGAGGTCGAGCGGGGCTTCCGGATCACCCAGCCCCGTCTGCGTCACCGGTTCCAGGCCGACATCGTCGGCCTCGGCCGGACCCGGCACCGACTCGTCCGCCTCGAAGGCGACCGTCTCCGCCTACGCACCGAAGGCGAGGACGCACGTCCCGCTCAGCACGTGCTGGCGGCCGTGTACGCCGCGGCCGAGATGCCCCGTGGCCCCCGCAAGGTCGTCATCGAGACCATGCGGCGAGCCATGCGGTGGGGAGGTGTCGGGAGCGATGTCGAACTGCTGGAGTTCATCGTGGCGAGCCGTGGGATGTCGGGTGCGACCCTGGCGGCCATCGGGGATCCCCGGACCTGGGCGATGACGGTGCTCGGGTTCGACGACCTGCCTGTCGCCGAGCAGAAGGGCCCGGTGGACCGCGAGAGCGTGCAGGCGCAGTTCCGGCGGCTGTTGCGTGACGCCCATCCGGACCAGGGCGGCACCTCCGAAGGGGCGGCGGAGCGCATCGCCGAGCTATCCGAGGCCCGCCGGATCCTGCTCGCGTGACCCGCTCGGCCGCGGGTCTGCTCCTGACCCACGGGGCCGGTGGCGATCGCACCCATCACGGACTCGTCGCTGTGGACGAGGCGCTCGGGATACCCGTCGAGCGGGTCGACTTCCCCTACAGGCGCGAGGGTCGACGTGCTCCGGACCGCGCCCCGAAGATCCTGCCGTTCATCGACGCCGAGGCGCACGCCCTCGCGGATCGACTCGGTGTCGACGCCGGGGCCATCCTCCTGGGTGGACGCTCCTTCGGGGGTCGGATGTGTTCGATGGCGGTGGCCGAGGGTCTGCCGGCCGCGGGACTGGTGCTGTTGAGCTATCCGCTGCATCCGCCCGGCAAGCCCGAGAAGCTGCGGGTGGGTCACTTCGGAGCGCTCGAGGTGCCGTGCCTGTTCATCTCAGGGGAGCGGGACCCCTTCGGCACCCCCGACGAGTTCGCCCACCACGTGGCGGCCATTCCGGGTGAGGTGACGTTGAGTTTCGTCGCAGGCAACCACGACCCGAAACCGTCGGTCGACGCCGAGATCGCGACGATCGTCGCGGAGTGGGTCGACACCACCTTCTGAGCGGCGGAGCCCTGCGCTGCGGCGTGGATCAGCTCACGATGGCGTGGGGTCCGCGGTGGGTCCGGCGGCATCACCGGGGTTGAGGTCCTCGAGTTCACGACGAGCCGTCTCGGGGAAGGCGACGATGACGAGCACCGCCACGATGAGCGGGCCGATCGCCATGATCGCGAAGGTCGGGCCGAAGCCGCCGAGCTCGTCGGAGAGGAAGCCGACGATCAGTAACCCGAGGCTGGAGCCGACGACGCCGATCGCGCCGAGCATCCCGTTCGCCCCGCCCCGGTTGGCGGTGCCGAACAGTTCCGGTCCGTAGACCCCGAGAGCGGGGATGGTCGCGGATCCGATGATCGTCGCGAGCGTTCCCCACATCCACATCGGCCATCCGCTGTCGCCGTAGCGGCCGATCGTGAACGCGGCGCCGCCGATGAGGCCGATGGTTGCCACGACCTTGCGGCCGCGGGTGTCGGCGAACCGGCCGGCGACGAACACGCCGATCCCGGCGGGTGTGTTCGTGATGAGTTGGAACGCACTGATTCGTGCCCCGGAGAAGCCGCGCTCGTCCTTGAGGAAGTCGTTCTGGAACTGTGATGCGGGGGCGGCGAACGCCGCGATGAGGAAGGCGCTGACCGCGAGCAGGATGAATCGGCCCCGGTCGACGCCTTCGGTGAACCGCCGTTTGGCACGGACCGCGGTGGCCTGTATCTCGAATCGTCGGGTCTCGGGGAGCCACCGTGCCCATGCCCAGGCGAACGGCATGATCGCCAGCGGCAGCAGGTACAGCAGTCGCCACGCCCGCACCCCCAGGTCGGTGAGGGGGAGGAACCACACCACCATGCCCGACCCCAGCGCGGCGGACAGCGTGAGGACCGAGGCGGCGTAGGCCCGTGAGCCCGCCGGGGTCTCCTCGGCGGCGATGACCCCGATCAGCAGGGCCATGGCGGTGGACAGGCCACGGGCGACGGCCTGGCTCGTCCCGTAGCTCCAGAGGTCCACGCTGAGAGCGGCGGTGGACGAGACGACGCACGCCGCCACGGTCGTGGCGACGAGGATCTTGCGGCGGCCCCGCCGGTCCGCCAATGCGACGAGCACGACCGAGATGACGATCCCGATCCGCACCGCGGCGAGCGTCGCCCCCTGGGCGCTGTCGCTCGCCTCGAACTCGTCGACGGCGAACGCGATGGTCTGGCTCAGCAGGGTCCCGAGGTAGCCGGTGACGAGCGAGAGCAGGCAGAGCACGCCGAGGCCGTGGGCGGCGCGGGTGTCGAGGTGGTCGGGAGGCGCCCACCAGGGCATGGCGTCGTGGCGGTGACGCAGACGGCGTTTCACGAGGGGCGTGAGCGCGACGCGCCACACCGGCACCGCGAGGCGGAACTCGGTCGTCTCGGTCACCGTGTGGCTGCCGTCGGGGCCGTCGGCCACGTCCAGGTGGCGCTCGTAGCTGGTGAAGGGTCCCACGGCGGCCGTGAAGGCCCTGCCCTGCGCGTCGGCGGCCTCGATGAGCAGGTCGCTGCGGGGCTCGGCCAGACGGGCGAGGCCCCCGTCGTCGACGACGTGGACGGCGGTCAGGCGGGCCACGACGCCCGGGGTGCTCTGCGCGTCGGGGTGGCCGGGTCCATACTTGGATGCCCTGCATTCGCCGGCGAGGGGAGGTGGCCGTGACCGAGAGCGAGAGTCGGATCCTCGTGAGGGGTTCGGGACCACTGTCGGGTTCGGTGCGGGTCGCCGGCGCGAAGAACAGCGTGCTCAAGTTGATGGCCGCCACGACCCTCGCCTCGGGCCGCTTCACGCTTCGCAACGTGCCGGCCATCTCCGACGTCGGCTGGATGTGTGATCTCCTCACGGCGATGGGCGCGCGCTGCGAACGACCGGCCCCCCACGAGGTCGCGGTGATCAGCCCCGACGCCCACGACCCGGTTGCGCCCTACGAGCTGGTCGAGCGGATGCGGGCCTCGATCGTCGTCCTCGGACCGCTCGTGGCCCGGTTCGGTGAGGCGCGTGTCGCGCTGCCGGGCGGGGACGACTTCGGTCCGCGTCCGGTGGACATGCACCTGCGGGGACTCGAGGCGCTCGGGGCTGACATCGAGATCCGTCACGGCGAGATCATCGCCCGTGCCGACGGTCTCGTCGGCGCCGAGGTCGTGTTCGACTTTCCGTCCGTGACCGCCACCGAGAACGTGATGATGGCCGCCGTTCTCGCGAAGGGGACCACGACCATCGAGAACGCCGCCCGGGAACCCGAGATAGCGGACCTGGCCGCGTTCTGTAACCGGATGGGCGCGCAGATCCTCGGCGCGGGCACCTCGACGATCACGGTCGAGGGCGTGGACGAACTCCGGGCAGTGGACCACACGGTCATCCCGGACCGGATCGAGGCGGCGACGTACCTGGCGGCGGTGGCGGTCGCAGGCGGCGAGATCACCATCGACGACGCCCGGCCCGACCACATGCACATGTTCTGTCAGAAACTCGGGGAGATGGGCGTGCGTACGTCGCCCGCGCCGGGTGGTATCTGGGCGATGCGCGGCCCGGACCGGCTCCGCTCGATCGACGTCTCCACCCTGCCGTACCCCGGGGTGGCCACCGACACGAAGCCGCTGTTCGTGGCGATGCTGTCGGTTGCCGACGGGGTGGGCATCGTCACCGAGAACCTCTTCGCCGGGCGGTTCCGCTACATCGACGAGCTCGTCCGCATGGGTGCCGACATCCGCACGGACTCCCAGCATGCGGTCGTGCGGGGCCGGCCGAGCCTCTCCGGCGCCCCGGTGCGGGCGCCTGACATCCGGGCGGGCGCGGCGCTCGTCGTGGCCGGCCTGGCCGCGGAGGGGGAGACGGTCCTGTCCGGGGTCGACCACATCGACCGTGGATACGAGGACCTGGTCGGCAAACTCGCCGGTCTCGGCTGCGACATCGAACGCCGCTGACGCAGGCGCGCCACGGCGTCGCAGGTTCACGACGTCGACGAGGAGTCCCCGGCGCGGGGTCCGCCGTCACGGTCGGCCGACCGACGCTTCGCCCGTGAATTGGCCACTGCGAGCACCACTGCGAACACGGCGAGGGGTACGGCGACGAAGAGGATCTCGTCCCAGCCGCCCTGGTGGGCGAGAACGACCGTCGCTGCGACATCGGATGCGGTGGCCGGCACGCCTGGAGTATCGCAGCCCGCCGGCCCCGCGACGACTCGCGGCCCGGTTCCGACAGGCGTGGCCGGCCCGGTACCGTGAGCACCCGTGACCGGACAGATCGACGGTACCGACGAGACCGTCTGCTATCGCCACCCGGGCCGCCCGGCCGGCGTGCGCTGCCAACGTTGTGGGCGGACCATCTGCCCGGACTGCATGCGCACCGCGTCGGTGGGGTTCCACTGCCCCGACTGCACCCGCACGCACAGTCAGACCTCGCTGAAGGGTCGGGAGATCTTCGCTCTCGCCCGCAACCGGGCAGTGGTCACCGAGGCGATAATCGCGATAAACGTGATCGTCTTCGTCATCGACGTGGCGACGGGGGCCGGCTTGTTCGGCGGCGGCGGCGTGGGCGATCTGACGTTCGACGGCGGTCTCAGTGGGTTCTTCGTCGATCAGGACGGCGAGTGGTACCGGATCTTCACCAGCGCGTTCCTGCACCGGGGCCTCGTCCACATCGGCTTCAACATGTTCCTGCTGTGGCAACTGGGCCGTTCGCTCGAGCAGGGGCTCGGTCGTCTGCGCTTCCTCGGCCTCTACGGCGCCGCCCTGACCGCCGGTGCCTTCGGTGCGCTGATCGACGAGCCCTTCGGTCTGACCGTGGGGGCGTCGGGGGCGGTGTTCGGGCTCATGGGCGCCGTGCTCGCCGCGCAGCGCAGCAACGGGATGAACGTCTGGCAGTCGGGGATCGGCGCGCTGATCCTCGTGAACGTGATCATCTCCATCGGCGTACGCTCGATCTCGCTCGGCGGGCACCTCGGCGGTCTCGTCGGCGGCTTCATCATCGGCGTGGCGATCTTCGGGTGGCCCGGGAAGGTGCGGCCTGGTTCGAAGGGGGTCGGGTGGGCGGCGATCGGGTGCGTGGCCGCCATCGGGATCATCGGCAGCCTGTGGGCCTCGACGCGCTGGATGGACCCGCTCTTCTAGCCCTGCGTCTCCAACCGTGCGGCCGTCCGCTGCTGGTCCGGGCTTCAGGCGCGGGGGAAGCGCTCTTCGACGATGCCGGCGAGGCGGGTCAGGTTCCGGCGCCACACCCACTCCAGGACGGGCTTGGCGGCGAACTCGCCGAGCGGACCGCCGAAGTACCAGGGGAACGACAGGTCCTCTGACCACCGGAAGATCGTGTGGTCGGGTTCGACGGCTTCGAGCTCGAAGCGTCCTTCGCCGGTCACCGCGCCGGAGTGGCGCACGCCCATGGACTGTTCGGGCTCCCACTCGGTGATCTCCATGACGTCGGTCGTGGTGAGCGGGCCGACCTTCGTGTCGCACTCGAAGCGCACGCCCACGCCGGAGCGTTCGTCGGTGAGGAACCTGATCTCGGTGGCGTCGGCCATCCACTCGACGTGGCCGGCGACGTCTTCGACGACGGACCAGACTTCGGTCGGTGTGGCGCCGATGGTGACGGAGATGTCGATTCCGGGCATGGCCTGATCGTACGGTGCGCGGTCCGTCGGCGTGAGGCCGGGGCGGGTGGCCCGCCCCGGCGCCGTCAGGTGCCCTTGTAGTTGAGGATCTGGCGCAGCGTGTGGACGGGACGCGTCAGGTCGCTCTGGTCGGCCATCACCCTGTCGATGTCCTTGTAGGCGCCGGGGATCTCGTCGACGAGGGACTGGGCCTTGTCGGCGTTCCAGACCCGCCCCTCCATCGCCGCGGTCAGGTCCTCGACCGAGAAGGTCCTCTTCGCCTGGCCGCGCGACATGGTCCGACCGGCCCCGTGCGACGACGACTGGAAGCTGTCGGGCGAGCCGAGACCCTCGACGATGTAGGACCGGGTGCCCATCGAGCCGGGCACGACACCCAATTCGCCGGCGCGCGCCGAGATCGCACCCTTGCGGGTGATCCAGACCTCGCCGTGGCCGTGGTCCTCGCGCTGGGTGAAGTTGTGGTGGCAGTTGACGGTGCGCCCACCCTCGTAGGGATGGACGTCACGCCACGCGCGCACGACCGAATCCATCATCTTGATGCGGTTGGCCATTGCGTAGTCCTGGCAGGCCGTCATGTCGGCCACGTACGCGACGAAGGCGTCGTCGTTCTCCTCGAGGTAGGCGAGATCCGCGTCCTCGAGGTGGATGTGACGGTCTTTCATCGCCTGCTTCGCCGAGCGGATGTGACCCATCGCCAACATGTTGCCGATGCCCCGCGAGCCCGAGTGCAGGACGAACCAGACGCGGTCGTTCTCGTCGAGGCAGATCTCGAAGAAATGGTTCCCGGAGCCGAGCGAGCCGTACTGGCCGAGCAGCTTGCGGCACATCTTGTCGTTCAGTTCGGTGGCGAAGCGGTCCCGGTTGGCGCCGAACCAGTCCTCGGCGTCGCGGTGGACGCGACGGTGACCGCGCCCGACGCCGGCGGGGATGGAGCGTGAGACGGCGGGCATGAAGCCGTCCAGGTCGTCGGGGAGCTGGTCGGCGCCGATGGCGAGCTCGTGGGCGATCATCCCGCAGCCGATGTCGACGCCGACCGCCGCGGGCATGATCGCCCCGCGGGTGGCGATCACCGAGCCGACGGTGGCTCCCATGCCCCAGTGGGCGTCGGGCATGACGGCGACGTGGTCGACGAAGGGCATGCGTGACGAGCGCAGCGCCTGCTGCATGGCCTTCTCGTCGATCTCGCTCGCCCAGTTGGTGAGCTTGTCGGTGACCCGTTCCATCGGGGGGTGTCTCCTCGTGCGTGGAGGCTCCAGTCAAGGCCCTCCCCGCCGGTCCGGCCAGCGGGTTTCGCGACTGGTCGCGCCCGATCGCTGCCGGGTGAGCGATGTCAGCCTGCGTCGACGACAGCCTCGTATCGCTGTTGGGCGGCCTGGGCAGATGTGCCGAGGAGTTCACCGATTCGCTGCCACGGGACGCCCTTGGCGCGGGCGGCGGTGACTGCGTCGACGATCTGACGCTCGCCCCGGGCGCGGGCCAGGGCGGCCCGTTCGAGGAGGTACTCCTCCACCGGCCGCTCGTCGTCGGAGGTGGGCTCGTAGTCCTCGAATCGCTGCGCGAGTTCATCGGCGTGGTCGAGGATCTCTTGGATCGACTTGGGCATCTCAGGCCTCCAGGAACTTGGGTCGGGCCGCCAAATCGACCGATCGGCTGCGGACGGGCCGGCGTGCCGTCAGACCGGGACTTCGCCCGCGATCGTCACGCGATATCCGGACCTGGTCTCCGGGGGATAGTCGAAGACGGCCATGTGCATGGTGCAGCGGTTGTCCCAGAAGGCCACCGAGTGAGGCTCCCACCGGAAGCGGACCTGGAAGTTCGGGTTGGTGCAGTGCCGGTAGAGGAACTGGAGAACCGCCGCGCTCTCGGCGGCGGGCAGTCCGTCGATGTGTGTCGTGTAGGGCGGGTTGACGAACAGCGCCTTGCGTCCGGTGACCGGGTGGGTGCGGACGACGGGATGGTCGGTGCAGGGATAGGTCTTGTCGACGTCCGGAAAGATCGCCTTGTACACGGGGTTGCCGTCGTGGGTCGCCCGCAGGCCTTCGAGGTAGGTCTTCATCCGGTCGGACAGCGCGTCGTAGGCGGCGTACATGCTCGTGAAGAGGGTGTCGCCCCCGCCCTCGGGAACGGTGTGCAGGTACAGGATGCTCCCCATAGGCGGTGACGGGTCGCAGCTGACGTCGGAGTGCCAGTCCTCCCCGGCACGCGGAGGGGAGTGCTCGTCCGCGTGGATCTCGACGATCTCGGGGAACTCGGCCATGCCCGGGACGCCGCTGTGAGGGGCGAGTGGCCCGAACCGTCTGCCCAGCTCGATGAGCGCAGCGTGTGAGAGCGGCTGGTCACGGAAGAACACGACCTGGTGCTCGGCGAGGGCGCCGTTGATGCTCTCGATGTCACTGTCGGTCGGCTCGTTGAGATCGACGTCGAAGATCTCTGCACCGATGCGCCGGGTCATCGGCCGGATCGTGATCCTCGACGTCGCATCTGCGCTGGGCATCGTCGGCGGTCCTTGCTGTGCTCGGCGACTCGAAGATTCGACAGTACCCGGCTCCCCGCAGTTGCCCGTTCACGCGCTCTGGCCTTCTTCGTTCATCAGCGTTTCCAGCAGTCTCCTGGCGGCAGGACCTGGGTGACGTCCAGTCGGCTCCGTCAGTACTCGATGGCGAGCGCGTAGCGGAGAGCAGCGTCGAGTCGGATCCGTCCGTCGAGATCGAGGCAGCCGACTGCCTCCTGATCGAGCGCAGCGATCGGGACAGTGACGAGGTTGTCGCAGTTGATCGCGCTGACCTGAGGGAGTCCTTCGTCCGGGCCGACCCCCACCTCCGACGTGATACCGCGGATGGTTCGGGTGATCGGAGCGCACGTGAGTGCGGTGAGCACTTCGATCGCCGGGTCGCGGTTGAGCACGCAGACAGGGCGTCGGCCTGCTGGCTCGCCGAGGTCGGCCCAGACGATGTCGCCGCGGGCTACCACTCAGGTGCGGTCTCGGCCGCGAGGCGACGCGCCGAAGCGACGAGCGCTGGATCCTGCGGCACGCGCCGGTACGCCTCCTGGAGGGTCCGGTCGGCGTCGAGCTGCTCCGCTGCCGCGATCACTGCGGATGCACCTCGTCGGAGCAGTTCGGACCTGCTGGTGTGCTCTGCTTGCGCGAGGCGGTCCAAACGTTCGACAAGTTCGTCGTCGAGTTGCACGAGAACTTCTCTTCTACCCATGACCATATGGTAAAGCATATGGTCATCGATGGGGTGTCGTGACCTTCGCGGGTCGTCAACCTGCCGCCAGCGTCCCCGAACGAGCGGCGATATCTGAGGTGAACCAATGCCTACAAGATGCCGGTAGGGCTACGAGGTGGGCAGTCCGCGGGCGCGTCGACGTAGATGTGCGGACACCGTGTGACGACGCACACCGAACCCGCGTGACAGCCCCCGGCCCGTTCGGGACAGGAGGACTCGTGGCGACCTGCCCGCCTGTGGGGGTGACGACGGCGACGGTTGACCGGACGTCGGTCGCTCCATTCGAATTCAGGAGTACAGTTTCGGATTCACGTACACTTCCGTCATGCTGATTCCGCCGCGAAGGCTCAGGGAGTGGGCGACGGTGGCCGGTACCCCAACTACCCATTCGTCAGTCACACCGGTTGTCATCAACCGGGGGGTGTTCGAAGGGGGGATGGCCTCAGTTGTGATGGCCTACCCGACATCTGAGCTGTCTGATCGCCAGGCCGTTCGGTTGGACTTCAGGTGGGTCGTGCAGATCTTGTTCACAAGCTCTTGGGCGGCCGATCCAGCCGAAGTGGCGCTCAGCGGGGCGGCACATACGCACTTCGCGCTCAGTGTTCTCGATGAGTCGTCACTGGTTGGCGAATTCTCCGCGGGCTACCAGGATCCGGAAAGCTGGCGGCCGGTGTTCGGCGACCGACGGCCCGCCGAGGTCCTCCGCCACTTCCACATCGGCTTCGACGACTTCGGCCGATACGACCTAATCGCGGTCGATTGCGTCGCTCGCCCGTTTACCTGCCGCCCGACCGAGCAGCGTCCCTGGGGCCCTCAGGCCTCGCTGGCTGAGCACGGCGCACAACAGGCTGACGAGGAGGCACTTCTCCTAGCAGACGCCATGGCCCTGCCGCCGCTTCCACCGATCTCGAGCTACCCGCTCGACGACGATTGACGTACCGAGTCCGCCGCGAGTCCTCGCGGCTCTGCCGCATCGCTCCGGCTGTCGGTGACGACTGTCAGGGGGTACTCGACGAAGTCCCCTTTGGTCACCGCATGGCCAAGGTGTCCGAGAACTGACCCCGGGGAGTTGTGCGGTCGCAGTCAGGCGCGACGGTAGGCGGAGACATGGCGGGTGGCGTCGTCGTCGAGCAGTTCGTCGTCCCAACCGCCGTGGCGACTCACCAGCGTGAGGCCGGTTTCTCCTGCGATCCGGTCGAGTTCGGCGGGCGTGGTGGCGCGCAGCGCCCACGGGCGTAGCCGGACGCCGCCGGCCTCGGTGATCTCGACGATCTGGCCGGCCACTGTGCGCGTCGTCGGGTCCGTGCGGGTGACGTGCAACTCGACCCGGTCGACGGTCACGGACCGCACGGACAGGTCGCCCGAGGGCGCGTCGCCGGGGTCCGCGGGGAGAAACGCCTCGACGACCACGACACCGTCGGGCCCGAGCAGCTCCGCGGCGGCGGCGAGTGCGCGCCGCTGGTCTGCGAGGTCGAGCAGGTTCAACAGCGTGTTGTAGGCGAACAGGACGACGCGTGCCGTGCCGGCGCGGTACGGCGGCGCCGTCATGTCCGCCAGGACGGCCGTCGGTCGGTCGGCGCCGGCCGACGTCGAGAGGCGAGCGAGCATCTCGGGTGACGTGTCGAGGCCGTGGACACTCAGTCCCGCCGCAGCGAGCGGCTTCGCGAGGCGCCCCGTGCCGACTCCCATCTCCACGACGGGACCGCCCCCGGCCAGCGCCGTCACCATACGGATGGTCGCGGCGACGTCGGACACGTTGCCGTACCAGTCGTCGTAGACGTCCGCGAAGGAGCGCCCGTAGGTCCCCGGTCCGTACCCCTCCATGGCCTCTCGACTCCGATCGTGTGCCCTGATGCCGACTCCGAAACGCAACGGTCGTCGCCGTCGCGGTGTTTCCCGAAGCAGAATGGCACTGATGACCGAACCGTGGGCGTCTCCCGATGCGGCTGCCGGCCCGGGCCCCACTGCGGGACCCGTACCCATGCAGCCGACGCGCAGCGATGCGAAGCCGCGGACCGGGCCCGACGAGGAGCCGGCGGCCTTCCCCATCCCGCTGCGCCCCCTCTCCCTCGCCGACGTCCTCGACACGGCCTTCGATCTGATCCGGGCCCGCCCGAAGACCTTCGCCGCGATCGCCATTGTCTTCGTCGTGCCCGGTCAACTCCTCATCGCGTGGTACAGCAGGGACCTTCTCGGGGGGTCCACGCTGGTGGACCTCTTCGAGGATCCCGACTCGGTCGACGACTCCGGGGGGTCCACGGCGCTCGTCATGGTGGCGCTGCTGGTCGACTCGATCGTCCTCCCCTTCGTCGCGGCGGCCGTGGCCCACGTCGTGGTCTGGTGGCACGACCCGGGTCGGTGCGGCGCCGCCAGTGCCCTGGGCGCGACGTTCCGACGCAGCTGGCCACTGTTCGCAGGCTGGTTCGTCGCCCATGTCCTCCAGGCGGCCGGGATCCTCGCCGTCTGGGTCGGCGTGCCCGTGATGATGGCTTTCACCGCCGTCGTGGCGCCCGCCATCGCCGTCGAACGCATCGGCCCGCTGAAGGCCGTGGGGCGGTCCTTCCGACTCGTTTCGAGCCGCTTCTTCCCCACGCTGTGGCGGGTGCTCGCCGTCGCGACGGTCGCGACGGTGCTCGGGTGGGTCCTGCCCGTGCTGCCTGTCGCCGTGGGCCTGTTCGTCGGCTTCGACGTCGGCTGGATCATCTCGGCCATCGCCGGGATCATCACGAGCCTGCTGACGACATCGTTCGTCGCGGCGACGGCTGTCGTCATGTACTTCGACCTTCGGATCCGACGCGAGGGCATGGACGTGGAGATGCGCGTCGCCGAGGTCTTCGCCGCGCGGCCCACCCCGTGAGCGTCGGCGCGCTCACCGGTGCGCTCGCGGCGCTGCGCATCGACGCGGCGGTCCTGCCCGAGCCCGGCCCCGGAAGGGATCCCGACACCGCCCGGGACCGCGCGGCCGACATCCTGGCGTCCTCGGAGTTCAGCGACTCCCGCACCGTCCCGGAGCGGATACTGGACTGGATCGGCGCCCGGCTCGGTGACCTGGCCGAGGGCCTCGGGGCCGAAGGAGGCCAGACGGTTCTCGGCCTGCTGGTCCTGGCGGCGCTCGTCGGTCTCGTCGTCCTCGCCGTGTGGTCCTTCCGGCGGCGCGTCCGTGTGGCCCGCCGTGCTCCGAACCGCCCGGTCGAACCGTCCGCGGTGGTGACCGCCACCCAGGAGCGTGACGTGGACTGGTGGGCCGAAGCCGAGCGGGCACGTCGCGAATGCCGCTGGGGCGACGCAGTGAGGGCGGACTACCGCGCGGGCGCAGGCAGCCTGGCCGGGGCCGGCCTCGTGCGCGAGCGGCCCGGGGTCACCGCGGGCGAGCAGCGACGTGCCATGGCTGCCCTGCGCGCCGACCCTGCGGGTGACGCCGAACAACTCTCCGGCGACTTCTCGGCTCTCGCGGAGTCCTTCGAGGCCGTCTGGTACGCCGGCCGCACCGCCGACGAGGAGCAGGCCTCGCGAAGTGCCGAGGTGGCACGAGCCGTGAGGTCCGGTGCCGGGCACAGGTCGCTCGCCCACTCGTCAGGCGGCGGGGAGCCGACCGATGCGTGAACGGCGCCCACTCGTGATCATCGGGGGCTTCGTCCTCGTTGTAGCGCTCGTTCTCGCTGCCATCGCCGGTCAGGACGACGACGGGGGAGTGCTCGATCCCGACGGCACCGGACCTGCGGGGTTGCGTGCCCTGGTCCGTCTCGTCGAGACCGCCGACGGCGAGGTCGACGAGTCGATCGGCCCCCGCGACGACACGACCGTCGTGGCCGTGTTCCGTGACCGCCTCACCGGCGACCAGCGTGCCGAGGTGCGTGACTGGGTCGCAGACGGGGGAACCCTGGTCGTGGCCGATGCGTCGAGCCCGCTCGCGCCGGAGCCCGCCTCCCGCATCCTCGAATTCGACCTGACTCCCGGGCGTGGAACCTGTGACGTGGGCGCTCTCGACGCCCTGACCACGATCTCCGCTGACACCGTGGGCCGCTACGAGGTCGCCGCCGGCAACCGGAGCTGTTTCGGCGACGGCGACGCCGCCTGGCTCGTCGCGACCGACTGGGGAGACGGCACCGTCGTCGCAATCGCCGACCCGGGCCCGTTCATCAACGCCCGGATTGCCGAGGCCGACAACGCCGCGCTCGTGCTCGCGCTGCTCGCGCCCGTCGACGGTGGCAGCGTGGTGATCGCACGGGGTGCAGTCGGTAGCGGCGACCGCGGCCTGCTCGACCTCGTGGCCGACCCCGTGTGGCTTGCGGTCATCCAACTCGGTGTGGCCTTCGTGCTCTTCGCCTGGGCGAGGGGTCGTCGCCTCGGCGCCGTCGTGGACGAGACCCGGCCCGTGGTCGCCGACGGAGCCGCCCTCGTCCGATCGACCGGCCGGCTCCTCGGGCGCACGGTCGCCGTCGACGCTCTCGCCGCGGAACTCAGGGAGCGCACCATCGCCGATATCGGTGTCGACCCCCGCCTCGCCCCCGCATTGGCCCGGCAACACGGATTCGACCGTGACGACGTGGATGAACTCTTTTCCCGCCCGGTCGCCGACGACGACGGTCTCGTCGCCCTCGCCGCGGACCTCGACCGCCTGCGTGACGCCATGCTGGCCGTTCCCGTCGCAGCGACCGACGGTGCGGAGTTCGCCCCGAGCCGGAACCCGTCCGCCGAACCACCCGACCACGACAAGGACCCGCGATCGTGACAGATCTTCCGCCGCCGCCCGACGGTGCCGACGCGACGGGCCGGCCACTGCCACCGCCCCCCGCCCCGGCGCCCCCTCCACCGGCCCCGGCTCCGCCACCCCCGGCCTCGGCACCCGCTCCGCCTTCCGCGACGTCCGCGTCGGTACCTCCGGCATCGCCGGCACGGGAGGGGTTCGCGGCTGCCCGGGCCGAGATCGCGAAGGCGATCGTCGGCCAGGACGCCGTCGTCTCGGGACTCGTGACCGGGCTGCTCGCCGGGGGTCACGTCCTCGTCGAGGGCGTGCCCGGCGTCGCCAAGACGTTGATCGTCAAGACCATGGCGGCGGCGTTGGACCTGCGCTACTCCCGGATCCAGTTCACCCCCGACCTCATGCCCAGCGACGTCGTCGGGCAGTCTGTCTTCGACGCCCGCGACGCAACCTTCCGTTTCCGCGAAGGACCGGTGTTCGCCAACGTGGTGCTCGCCGACGAGATCAACCGCACACCACCCAAGACTCAGGCGGCGCTGCTGGAGGCCATGGAGGAGAACCAGGTGACCGTCGAGGGTGCGGCGCGGGCGTTGCCGCGGCCGTTCTTCGTCGTCGCCACCCAGAACCCGATCGAGTTCGAGGGCACCTACCCGCTGCCCGAGGCGCAACTGGATCGCTTCGTTTTCAAGTTGACGATGGACTACCCCGGCCGTGGCGAGGAGGCCGACATCGTCGGCCGCCACCACCGGGGCCTCGACCCCCATGACCTGGCGACCGCCGGGGTGAGGGCCGTGATCACCGCCGACCACGTGGCTGCCGCCCGTGAGGAGGTGGACGAGATCGCCGTCGACGAGAAGGTGATCGGTTACATCGTCGACGTCGTCCGGGCCACCCGCGGCCATCCCCATGTCCGTGTCGGCGTGTCCCCGCGTGGCGCCACGGCGGTCCTGCACGCCGCAAAGGCGTGGGCGTGGCTGTCGGGGCGCGGCTTCGTGACCCCCGACGAGGTGAAGGCGGTCGCACGCCCCGCGCTGCGTCACCGCTTCCAGCTGCGGCCCGACGCCGCCCTCGACGGCGTCACCGCCGATGCCATAGTCGACAACGTCCTGGCGTCGGTGGCCACGCCCCGTTGACACCGGTCCCCACCGCCCGGTTCGCGCTCGTCGCGCTCGTATCCGCGGGCGTCGCGCTCGTGCTGCCCGTTTCGCTCGTGGCGGGGATCCTCCTCGTGAACGGCGCTCTCGTCACGGTCGCACTCGGCGACTTCGTCGCGTCGGCAGGCCCCCGCCGCATCACGGTCGGGCGGGTACCCGGTGGAGCCCTCACCGTGGACGCCGACGCCGATCTGGTCTGGACGGTCGCCAACGCTGGTGGAGGTTCCGTCCGGGTCATGTTCGCCGACGCCCTCCCTCCGTCGTTCACCGCCGCGCGTCGACGGATCTCGGTGACCGTGCCGGCCCGCTCGACGGTCACGGTGACGCTCCCGGTCCGCCCGCACCGGCGAGGTCGCCACCGCCTCGAGGCCATTGCCGTCCGCTGCCCCGGGCCGCTCGGACTCGTCGGCCGACAGTGGAACGTCCGCGCCGCCGCCGAGATCCGGGTGGTTCCCCGACTCCGGGACCGGGCGATGGTCGAACAGGCGATCGCGGCCGCCCGACGCATGGAACTGGGGGAGAAGCGTCCGGTGGTGATCGGCGGGGCGACCGAGTTCGAGTCTCTGCGTGAGTACACCCCCGGAGACGAGTACCGCCGCATCGACTGGTCGGCGACCGCCCGGCGGGGCAGACCGATCGTGCGCACCTACCGCACGCCGCAGTACCAGAGCGTGGTGTGCCTGCTCGACGCCGGCCGGGTCATGTCCACCGCCGTCGCCGGATCACCACGACTCGAGCACGCGATCGAAGGCGTACTCGCGCTGAGCACCCTCGCCACCCGCCTGGGCGACCGCGTGGGTCTGGTCACCTTCGATCGGCGGATCCGGGGGGTCGTCGCGCCGTCGTCGGACCCGGCTCACGTCCGGGCCGTGACCGAGGGGCTCTTCGATCTGGAACCGGCGCTCGTGGAGAGCGACTACGCCGGCGCCGTCCGTGGCGCCCTGTCCCGGTTGGATCGGCGCACGCTCGTGGTCCTGTTCACCGACCTCGTCGACGGGGCCGTCGAGGACTCGCTGCTGCCGGCGCTGCCGACCGTCCTGGGCCGCCACCTGCTCGTCGTCGCCGCCACACGGGAGGTGGCCGTCGCCCCGGGGTCGCCGACCGGCTCGGTCGATGCCGCCGCCGACCTCCATCAACGGGTGGCCGGGGAGCGAGCGCTGGCCGCACGCAACCGGTCGGCCGCCCGACTCGAGGGTCTCGGCGTGGAGGTGATCGACGCCGCGCCCGACCGCTTCGCCGTCGAGATCGTCGAGTCCTATCTGGCGATCAAGGCCACCGGCCGGCTCTGAGCGTCGCCGTCGCTGTCGCCGCTGCCGTCCGGTCCGGCGGCGAGGTCCTCGGCCGTCTCGCCGAGGCGCCCCGACCATCCTGCCGCAACCGCAGCAGGGCCACGGGCGAGGACCCACGTGACGAAGACCGCCTCGGCGGCCACGCCGATCCCGACGCGTTGCCACGTGGACAGCGACGACGGCGTGACGAAACCCTCGATCACCCCGGCGACGATGAACGCGATGACGAGGCCGAGCACGATCGTCACCGCCACCCGTGCCTCCTCGGCCACGGCGGTTCCCCGCCGACGGTCCCCGGGCGCGATGACGGCCCAGCCGATCCGCAGCCCCGCCGCGCCCGCGACGATCACGGCGGTGATCTCGAGGAGTCCGTGGGGCAGGATCAGACCCCAGAACTTCCCCGGTTCGCCCGCCGCATGGAACAGCCCGGCGGCAACGCCGATGTTGGCGCCGTTGAACGCGAGGACGTAGCCGGTCGCGACGCAGGCAACGATGCCGAGCGCGAAGGCGAGGAACGACACCTGGATGTTGTTGACGAGCACCTCGGTGGAGAACTGCGCGGCCGGTTCCGACGAGTAGTACTCCTCGAAGTCCTCGGTGACGTAGGCCTCACGCACGGCCTCGTCGGCGGTGGCCTCGAGCGCGGACTCGGAGTTGGCGATCCAGGTACCGAGCGCCAGGGCCGGCACCAGCACCAGAAGGGCGGAGATCCCGACGAAGCGTCGGCTCGACCACACGGCCGCGGGGAACGCGACCGTGAAGAACTGCGCGAGGCCCCGGGCGCCGCCCCCGGAGCGCACCGTCAACGTCGCGTTTGCCTCCGCGACGAGCCGGGTGAGCCTGCTCTCGAGCGCAGCGTCGCCGTACCAGGTGCGCACGTGGGACAGGTGGGTGGATGTGCGGCGGTACAGCGAGACGAGTTCGTCGACTTCGGCGACGGTCAGCGTGCGCCCCCGCCGGGCGTGCCGGGCGAGTTCCGCCAGGCGCTCCCACTGCGGCTCACGATCGGCGATGTAGCGGTCGAGATCCACCGCCGCAGACCGTACCGCCCAGGGTCACCCCGGGCCGTGGCAGCCTGGTCCGGTCCGGTGTCGGGCACGGCGCGGCTGGTCGCCCTGCGATACTCCCCGGGTGAGCGACAGCGGTCACGGTGGGCTCGTCACCGACGAGGGGGTGGTTCTCGACTTCGCGGCTGCCGACGTCGGGTCCAGGGCCTTCGCCCGCATCATCGACGGTCTGATCCAGGCCGTGATCCTGACCGGGACGATCCTTCCCGTCGGTCTCCTCGTCGACACGGAGCCGCCCCTGGTGGTGACCGTCGTCATCAGCTTCTTCGTCGTGCTGTTCGTCCTGCCGATCGTGGTCGAAACGGTCTGGCAGGGCCGCACGCCCGGCAAGGCCGCCCTCGGGTTGCGGGTCCGCACCACCGACGGCGGGCCGATCTCCCTGCGCCACGCCGTCATCCGGACTCTCCTCACCCTCGTCGACTTCATCATTCCGCCGGGCGGTGCGACGGCGATCGTGGCGACGCTGGTCTCGACCCGTCGCCAACGCCTGGGGGACATGGCGGCGGGCACCGTCGTCCTGCGTGAGCGGCTCGTGGCGTCGACGGGGACCGCCTCGGAACGGTTCGACCCACCGGCCGGCTGGTTCGAGTGGGTGGCCCGCCTCGACGTGTCGGCGCTGACCCCCGCCCAGTACGTCCTGATACGCAACTTCCTGCTGCGCCGGGACACGCTCGAGAGCGGTGCCCGGGACCATCTCGCCGGGCGGATCTCCGAAGCCGTCGCCGCGGAGTTGCGGGTGCCGCTCGGCCAGACCTCCCGTGAGCTGTTCCTCACGTCGGTCGCCGCCGCCTACCAGCGCAGCCAGGCGTCGGGCGTGGCGCTCACGCCGGTGCCGACCGAGACGACGACCCGACCGTAGGCTTGAGTCGTGAATGGTGCCGCTCCCGCCCTGTCGGCCTACCTCGACCACGCCGCGTCGACGCCGGTGCGGCCAGCCGCGTTCGAGGCGATGGTTCCGTGGCTGCGCGATGCGTGCGGGAACCCGTCCGGGAGCCACGTCGTCGCCCGCGAGGCCCGGCGCGCCGTCGACGACGCCCGCGACAGCGTGGCGGCTGCGCTCGGCGCCCGGCCCGATGAGATCGTCTTCTGCTCGGGGGGCACAGAGTCCGACAACCTCGCCGTCTTCGGCACCATGGCCCGGCGCGCCGGTGTGGCCGTGTGCAGCGCCGTCGAGCACCACGCGGTCCTCGAGCCCGTGGAACAGATCGGCGGACGTGTCGTCGGCGTCGATGCCTCGGGGGCGCTCGATCTCGACGAACTGGACTCGGTCCTCGCGTCCACTTCTGACGTCGCGCTCGTGTCGGTGATGCTCGCCAACAACGAGACCGGCGTCGTTCAGTCACTCGAAGCCGTCGCCGAGGTCGTCCGTCGCCGGGCAACCGATGCCGTCCTGCACACCGATGCCGTCCAGGCGTTCTGCTGGCTGGACGTCGCCGCGGCCGCCGAGGTGGCCGACCTGATCTCGATCACCGGTCACAAGTTCGGCGGGCCCAAGGGAGCGGGCGTGCTCGTCGTTCGCCGCGGGGTGCGGGTGTCCCCGCGCATCGTCGGTGGCGGCCAGGAGTGGGGTCTGCGCAGCGGAACCCACAACGTTCCCGCCATCGTCGGCCTCGGTGTCGCGGCCGAGGAGGCCGTCGCCACCCGCGCCGAGACGGTGGCCCGCGTCGGTGCCCTGCGGGACCGGCTTGCGGACGGCCTGCGCTCCCGGATCGACGGCGTCATCGAGACCGGGGTTACGACCCGACCCGACGGGACCGTCGACCGGTCACGCAAGGTCGCGGCCTCGTGTCATCTGTGCATCGAGGGCATCGAGAGCGAAGCGCTGCTGTTCCTGGTGGAGGGCGACGGGGTCTGTGCGTCCGCCGCGTCGTCGTGCACGAGCGGAGCCCAGGATCCGTCGCACGTCCTCGCCGCGATGGGCTACGACCGCGCCACCGCTGCGGGCTCGTTGCGACTGTCGCTGGGATGGTGTTCGACCGACGCCGATGTCGACCACGCTCTCACGGTCATCCCCGACGCCGTCGCCCGCCTGCGCCGCCCCGTCGAGGTCTGAGCTGTGAGAGTTCTCGTCGCGATGTCCGGTGGTGTCGATTCCTCGGCGGCCGCGGCGCGTGCGGTGGAGGCCGGCCACGACGTCACGGGCGTGACCCTGAAGCTGTGGGGCGGTGAGTCCGACAGCGGATGCTGTTCCGCGTCGGACGTGGCCGACGCCCGCCGTGTCGCGGACCACCTCGGTATCGACCACCACGTGTTCAACTTCGGGGACGACTTCGAACGCGACGTGATCGGCCCCTACGTCCGGGCCCACCGCGAAGGCCGGACACCGAACCCCTGCGTCGAGTGCAACCGGCATCTGAAGTTCGACCGCCTCCTGACCCGCGCGGTCGCGCTCGGTTTCGACCGGTTGGCTACCGGGCACCACGCCCGGCTCGTGGACACGGCCGACGGACCACGGCTCGCCCGCGGCGCGGACGCCGCCAAGGACCAGTCCTACGTTCTGTGGATGCTCGACGCGGCGCAACTGGCGCGTCTGCAGTTCCCCGTCGGCGACATGACAAAGGACGACGTGCGGGCCGAAGCCTCCCGACTCGATCTGCGCACCGCCGACAAGCCCGACAGCCAGGACGTCTGTTTCGTCGCATCCACCGTCGGGCGTGACGGTTTCCTCGCCAAGCGGTTCTCACCGACCCCGGGACGGGTGGTCGACACCGCCGGCAACGAGATCGGCGCCGTCGACGCCGTCGAGTTGGTGACGATCGGCCAGCGACGCGGCCTGGGAACCGGCGGCAACGGCGAACGTCGCTTCGCCGTCGACGTGGACGTGGCGACCACGACGGTCACCGTCGGCCGTCGCGAGGACCTTCTCTGCGACCGCACGCCGGTCGAGGGTTTCGCCTGGACCGGCGAGGCGCCGGCCGGACCCGTCACCGTGCAGACCAGCGCACACGGCACCCCGGCCGCTGCCGTGGTGCACGGTGACAGCGTCGTGTGGGACCGGCCTCAGCGCCGGGTGGCGCCCGGGCAGAGCGTCGTGGTCTACGACGGCGATGTCGTCGTGGGCGGCGGGATCGCGGCGCGTCCGCCCGCGTGAACGCGGACGGACCCCCCCGTGACGGCGGGGGGGACACGGAGCCGGGCATGCGACCCGGGCCGCCCCGGCGGGGCCGGTGGACAGCGGGTGCCATCACAGCGATCGTGATCGGCGTTCTCGCGGCGCTGGCCAGCGCCGGTGGCGACGACGACGAGGCTCCCATCCCGTCGACCACGCTGCCGCCGTCCACCACGACGACGGTCGGGCCGTGGGAGGCCGCGGACTTCGCCGGACTGCCGCGCGTCTACAGCGAGATCGTGCCCGTCGGGGGCCAGTTGGTCGCCTACCACACCGTCGAACCCGACGGATCGGTGCAGGTGGTGGTGGTCGATCTCGCCGAGGCGCGTGTCAACTGGCGTCGCAGCGTCCAGGTCCCTCCCCGCGTGCGGAGCCTGCCCCTGCCGCCACCCGCGTACCAGGCCGAACAGAATCTGATCCACGTCATCGTCGACGAGACGTTCCGCGCCCCTGACGAGCCGCTGCCCGGCGAGGAGGAACCCGACGTCACGCCCGAGCCGACGCCGGATCCTGACGTCGAGCCGGCTCTCGTGCTCGTGGGGATCGACGCATCCGACGGCTTCGGTATCACGGAGGTCCCCCTCGACGTCGTCCCGATCGAGTTGCCGACCATCTGCGGAGACCGGGTCTGCATCGACGTGAACGAGAGCGGCCGCAAGGACCTCGCCCGCATCGACCCGGTCGCCGGGACCGGTGAGGTCATCCCCGACGGGCTCTTCCGCACGGTCGCCGTCGCCGGCGCGGATGCCGTCTCGATGGGCGACACCGTGACCGACGGCTACAGCGGCCCGGTCATGGCCACCGCGGACTTCGGCTCGACGGTCGTCTGGGAGTCCACCGTCACCGAAGTGTTCGGACGTGACGATGTCTCACCGGCACGCGCCCGTCGTGGCACACGGGGCGCGGACGGCACGTGGGCTCTGTGGGTGGCGGCCCGCCGCCCGACCGATCCGCCTGCAGGGGAGACGTTCGTCCCCTACGCCGAAGGCGAGAGCCATCCGGCGGGGGCGGTGGCCATCGTCGACGCACGCGGCTCGACCCTGGGGGTCGTCGAAGGTTCGCTGTGTCGGTCCCTGCTGGTCGACGCCGACGAGCGGCTGTCGACCGTGGCGGTATGTGACGGCGGCTGGTCCATCGGCGCCGGCCGGCGGGTCTCGCCGACGACCGCCGTGCGCCTCGTCGACCTCGCAACCGGCGAGGTCGTGTCCGAGATCCCGACCGCACCGTTCGACGACCTGTCGCCCGGGGCACGGGTGCTGCTCGTCGAGGAGGGAGTGTTCTCGGTGGATGTCGGCGGGGGCCGCATCGTGATCGACCTCTTCGCCGGCGAGGTCCGTGACGAACAGCCCGGTCGCCTCGAGTGGTGTGTGGCGGGTGACGAAGCGGACGCGGTCGTCCGTGTCACCTCCGCCGACGGGGCGCGTCGTGAGCACCGCGTCGCACCCGCCGTCTACCCGTGCACCGCGGCTCTCGGAGAGATCCCGGCCGGTGCGGTGGGGGCTCAGCTCGAAGCGGGCGAACTGGATCCCGACGGCGTCGGCTTCGTCCGCACAGCCTCGTGGGTGACCTGGATCGGGCCCGACCGGCAACTGCGCGCAGTCCGCCTCGGCTGACGTTCCCGGCTTGCCGTCGCGGCGAAGGCCCGATCGGCCCCGGACTCAGCCGACGGGGATGCGCCGCCGCTGGGCCTCGGCGAGCACTTCACCCGGCGATGTCGGGGCGAACAGGATGGCGTCCACGCTCAGCGTCCGGCCCGAGCCGGAGCGTCCGGTTCGCAGGGCCATCTCCGTGGGTTCCGACGCCGCGAGTTCGAGCGCGAGCCCCGGCGCACCGCCGGTCAGATCCTGTGCGGCCGTGTCGGCCAGGGCCGGCCCCAGCATGGCGATCCGTGAACGGTGGAACAGGACGGGGTCGGTGAGGACCGACCGGTCAGCGAGAACGAGGCCGTTCGGGACGAAGACGACGACGCGCGTGGTGAGGAAGTACAGCGACCGGGCGGCGAGCGCCGCGGCAGGCAGGCCCACAGCGGTGACGGCGATGCCGAGGACCCAGCGCTCGTCGGCGAGGAGCAGCGGCCCGGCGCACGTCCCGGCCACGGCGACAGCCCACGCCAGCGGGATCGGCCCGAGCATCAGGGCCGCCGGGGGACGCAGTGGCATCCGGCGCTCGTCGCCGTAGCTCGCCCCGTCCACGAAACGGTCGCCCACCGGCGGTGTCAGGGCGACGACGGCAGCCCCGGCCGCGCACGCGAGCGCGATCACACCCGACACCGACGTGTCGTCGGCCGCCAGGACCCAGACCAGCGCGACGGCGCCGGCCGGCACGACGATGCGCGTCACCGTCAGGGTCGACGGCAGCGGGACCAGCATCGCCACGAGCGCCACGCCCCACAGCGCGAGCGCGCCGATGGTCACCGTCAGTTCCCACCCGCGGCCCGTGCCGTCGGTGGCGTCGGACACGGCCTGCGCGCCGACCGCACCGACGGCCAGCCACAGCACACGGAGGATCCACGGTGACATGACGCGCGGCGCCCACGGTGACAGGGTCTTCGACACGGCCCGAGGTTCCCAGACCCCCGACGCGGCCGCCAACCGAACGGGCCCGGGGGTGGCGTCCCCGGTCGGCGGAGACCTCGTCACAGGGGGCCGGTATGGTCTCGCCGGTGGCCACCTCCGACAGCGCCCAGACCGATCCGGTCGCCCGTGTCGCGCAGCTCCGTGAGCTGATCGAACATCACGACCGGCTCTACTACGAGCTAGACGAGCCGACGATTCCCGACGCCGACTACGACGCCCTGCTGCGGGAGCTCCAGGCGCTCGAGGCGGCCCATCCCGAGCTCGTCACCGCCGACACACCAACGGCGCGCGTTGCCGGCGAACCGCTTGTCACGTTCGCCCCGGTCGAGCACGCCATCGCCATGATGTCGCTCGACAAGGCCTTCGAGTTCGAGGAGCTCGACGCCTGGATGGGGCGCCTCGCGCGGCGCATGGAGAACGACGCCGCCCCCGGCCCGTTCGTCTGCGAGCTGAAGTTCGACGGACTCGCCATCTCGGTCCGCTACGAGGACGGGACACTCGTTCAGGCCGCCACCCGCGGTAACGGACGGGTGGGTGAGGACGTGACGGGCAACGTCGCGACCATCGCCGACGTGCCGCGGGAGCTGAAGGGCGCTCCGCCGGTCCTCGAGGTCCGGGGGGAGATCTACATGCCCATCTCCGCCTTCGAGGAACTCAACGCCGCGCAGGAGGCGGCCGGTCAGAACCGCTACGCCAACCCCCGCAACACGGCGGCCGGATCACTGCGGCAGAAGGATCCGACGGTGACGGCGTCCCGCCAACTGACGTGGTGGGCCTACCAGCTCGGCCAGGTGGAGGGTGGACCCGCGTTCGAGCGGCACTCCGAGACGCTCGAGTTCCTCGCCTCGCTCGGATTCCCCGTCAACCCCGAGGTCCGTACGGTCCCGGATCACGCCGGGGTCATCGAATACGTGAACGCGGCGGAGACCTCCCGCCACGACCACGACTACGAGACCGACGGCGTCGTCGTCAAGGTGGACGACCTCGCGCTGCAGTCCCACCTCGGCTCCACGACGCACCACCCCCGCTGGGCGATCGCCTTCAAGTTCCCGCCCGAGGAGCGCACGACGCTTCTGCGTGACATCTCCGTCTCCATAGGCGGCAAGGGCAAGGCCACGCCGTTCGCCGTGCTGGAGCCGGTGTTCGTCGGCGGCTCGACGGTGCAGATGGCCACTCTGCACAACGAAGACCAGGTGGCGCTCAAGGACGTCCGTCCCGGCGACACGGTCATCGTCCGCAAGGCCGGTGACGTGATCCCCGAGGTGCTGGGCCCGGTCCTGTCCGAACGGCCCGAGGGCCTGGAACCGTGGGTGTTCCCCGAGACCTGTCCGTGCCATTTCAGCTACCCCATCACCCGGGACGAGGGCGACGCCGCCCACTACTGCCTGAACCCGGTCTGCCCTTTCCAGCTGGCCGGGTGGATCGAGCACTACGCGGCACGCAACGCCATGGACATCGAGGGCTTCGGCGAGCGCCGGGTGCGGGAGTTCCTGGACCTCGGCCTCATCGCGGACATCGCCGACCTGTACTCGATCGACTTCGACCGACTCGCGGAGGTGGAGGGATACGGCGAAGTGTCGGTGAGGAACCTCGCGGCCGCCATCGACGCGTCCCGGTCCATGCCGCTCGCCAACCTGCTCGTCGGCCTGAACATCCGCCACCTCGGCGATGCCGGCTCGGAGGTGCTCGCTTCGGCTTTCGGCCACCTGGACCGGATCCTCGACGCCACGGTGGAGGACCTCGCCGCGGTGGACGGCATCGGACCCACCACCGCTGAAGCCGTCCACGCCTTCTTCGCCAACGGGGAGAACCGGGCCATCGTGGAACGGCTGCGGGAGGCGGGGGTGAACTTCGAGGGCCCCGAGGCGCCCGATGTCCCCCAGACCCTCGCGGGGATGGCGGTCGTCGTCACCGGCGGGGTACCCGGCTACTCCCGTGACGACGTGACGGCGGCAATAAAGGCACGGGGAGGCACCTCGCCGGGAAGCGTCTCGAAGAAGACGGCGGTCGTGGTGGTGGGCGAGAACGCCGGGGCGTCGAAGCTGACCAAGGCGGTGGACCTCGCAATCCCGAGGATCGGACCGCAGGACTTCGACGCGCTGCTCGAGACCGGTGAGATCCCGGACTCGGCGGTGACCGGACCGGTCGAGGACTGACCGGGTCGGCTGTTGCCGGCTTGAAGGGACCGCGGTGATCGGCGGGCTACCGGCGCGGCACTGCTAGTGCCGTGTCAGGCAACGTTTGCGCGGTTGACGAGTTCTCGTAGTGCTCGGTCCTGAGCGTTGCGGTTCCGCCAGATGATGTAGCGGCGGATCATTGAGGCCTGCTCGCGGTGCGAGCCGTGGTCGGTGCCGTCGAGGCAGAAATAGCGCAGCGCCTGGAACTGGGCTTCGATGCGGTTGAGCCACGACGCGTAGTGCGGCGTGTAGGCCAACTCGACGTTGTTCGCTGCTGCCCACTCGCCGACGCGCTGGTCTTTCTTCGTTGACAGGTGCGGGGAGAAGTTGTCGAGCACGATGGCGATGCGCACCTCGGGTGGGTAGAGCTGGCGTAGGTAGCGGCAGAACGCCAAGAACTCGGTCCGGCCCTTCTTCTTCTTGACGTGGCCGTAGACCTTGTCGGCGGTGAGGTCATAGGCAGCGAGCAGATGGCGCACACCATGGGGGCGCTTGTAGGTCGCGCGCCGTCGACGACGCGGCGCCCGGTCGGGGTCCGCGGCTTTCCCGCCGACGCCGGCCCACTGCTTTCCGGGATGGGGTTGAAGGTTGAGAGGCCCGAACTCGTCGAAACAGATCACTACCAGCGGATCACCGGGCCCAGGCTCGGCCTTGCCGTCGGCGATGTCGTAGAGCTCGAGGATCCGGTTCTTCTTCGCTTCGAAGTCCGGATCGTTCGATTCCTTCCACGTCTTCACCGCTTGAAACGACACGCCCTCCTCTCGGAGCAGAACCCGCAGGCCCTCATGGCTGATGTCGTCGACCACCCCCTTGGCGACGAGGTGCTCGGCCAGCTTGGTGAGCGACCACGTCGAGAACGGCAGTCCGTAGTCGCCGGGGCGGCCCAGCGCGATCTTCTTGATCTGCGAGCGGTGCTCGGCGGTGAACTTCGGGGGACGCCCGCCGGAGTACTTCGGGTACAGCGAGTCGAAGCCATCCGCGTTGAAGTTGTGGATCACCTCACGCACCCGGTCCTCGGACGTGAACGCGAGCGGGGCGATCTGGCCGACATCCATGCCCTGGGCCGACCACAACACGACCTGGGCTCTTCGCCACGTCACGATCGAGCCCGAACTCCGCCGCACGATCTTGAGCAGACGATTCCCCTCATCGTTGGTGATCTCTCGAACCCGGACGCGTTCAGCCATACCCACATCCAACGCGACTTCGACACTCAAGTGGTGGACGCGCCACCCCCGACGTTGCCGGTCACGGCACTAGATCGTGCCCCGGGCGGTTGGTTCGGGTTGCCCGTGAAGCGCTCATGGGGTGTCGTGCTTTGAGCACTGATCCATTAGGTCGCCGCTGGGACGCCCGCCGGCTCACCCGTTTGAGAAGCGACTCGAGGAGGCCATCACGATGAGCGTGTTCGTGGGCGACGACTGGGCCGAGGCCCATCACGACGTCCATCTCATGAACGAGGCGGGCGAACAGCTCGCCCGGAAGCGACTGGCCGAGGGCCTCGATGGGATCGCCGGGTTCCATGCCATGGTCGCCGATCACGCCTCGGATCCTTATGAGGTGATCGTAGGGATCGAGACCGAGCGAGGCATGTGAGTCCAGGCCCTGATCGCAGCGGGCTATCAGGTGTATGCGATCAACCCGTTGTCGGTGAGCCGCTATCGGGACCGCCACAACGTGGCCGGAGCGAAGTCCGACCCCGGTGACGCCAAAGTCCTGGCAGATCTGGTTCGCACCGACCGCCACAACCACCGCCCTGTTGCCGGCGACACCGCAGATGTCGCGGGCATCAAGGTCCTGGCTCGGGCCCATCAGAACCTGATCTGGGACCGGACCCGCCACACCAACCGGCTCCGCAACGACCTGCGCGAGTTCTTCCCCGCAGCGCTCGCCGCATTCGACGATCTCGCCCACCCCGACGCTGTGGCAGTGCTGGCCAAGGCCCCGCACCCCGACCAGGCCCGACAGCTCTCGATCGCGCAGATCCGCTCCGTGCTGCGCCGGGGTGGCCGCCAACGCAACCTCGACACCCGAGCCGTCGAGATCCGAACCGCGCTGCGATCCCCCCAACTCGCCGCTCCTGGCCCTGTCGCCGCCGCGTTCGCCGCCACGACCAAAGCGCTCGTCGAGGTGATCGCCGGCCTCAACCACGCGATCGCGGAACTCGAGACCGAGCTCGCGTCGTGTTTTGAACAGCACCCGGACGCCGACATCTACCTCTCCCTGCCAGGACTCGGTGATGTGCTCGGCGCCCGGGTGCTCGGCGAGTTCGGGGATGACCCCGACCGCTATGGCGACGCCAAGTCTCGCCGAAACTACCCCGGCACGTCACCCCTCACCGTCGCCTCCGGCCGCAAACGCGCCGTGCTCGCCCGCCACGTCCGCAACCGGCGCCTCTACGACGCCATCGACCAATGGGCCTTCTGCTCACTCCAAGCAAGCCCCGGCTGCCGCGACTTCTACGACGCTCGACGAGCCGCAGGCGACCTCCACCACCAAGCCCTTCGAGCCCTCGGCAACCGACTCGTCGGCTACCTCCACGGCTGCCTCGCCAGCCGGACCCGCTACAACGAACACACCGCCTGGGCCCACCGACAACAACACACCCCCATAGCCGCTTGACGAACTACAACCCTGGGGTGTCTAGTGGTCCGTCGCGGAATTGGTCTGGTGGGTCAGGGCGGCGCGGCCTCGTCGGACTTTGGTGATGATGTCGTTGGCCGGCTTGGTCCACACGAACGGTCGCGGGTCCTCGTTCCAGTGTGAGGTCCACTCGTCGATCGC
>JAVJTC010000011.1 GCA_040219085.1 Acidimicrobiales bacterium | reverse complement strand
GTCCGCCGGATCATGCGGGGCCGCCGGATCATGCTGGGCCGCCGGATCATGCTGGGCCGCCTGAGGGTGCTGGTCCGCCGGAGGGTGCGGGGCCTCCCGATCATGCTGGGCCGCCTGAGGGTGCTGGTCCGCCGGATCATGCTGGTCCGCCTGAGGGTGCTGGTCCGCCGGAGGGTGCGGGGCCTCCCGATCATGCTGGGCCGCCTGAGGGTGCTGGTCCGCCGGATCATGCTGGTCCGCCGGATCATGCTGGGCCGCCTGAGGGTGCTGGTCCGCCGGATCATGCTGGTCCGCCGGAGGGTGCTGGTCCGCCGGAGGGTGCTGGGCCGCCGGAGGGTGCGGGGCCGCCGGATCATGCGGGTCCGCCCGCCGGGAAGGGCGGCCCGAAATGACCGACCAACGGTCGACGCCGACCCCGACCCCGGAAGCCAGCGGTGACGCCACGCCGCCTCCGGACAGTGGCGATGCCGAGGTCGTCGAGCTTCCCCTGGAGGATGCAGGTGACCTGTACAGACTGTTCTCGCCCGCCGTCCTCGGCTACATCCGGGCGCATCGGTTGCCGGATCCCGAGAACGTTCTCGGCGAGGTCTTCTACGAGGTCGCCCGGGATCTCGACGGCTTCAGAGGCGACCGGGTGGCGTTGCGACGGTGGGTATTCGCCACCGCGCACCGCAAGGTCGCCGAAGCCGAAGGTGGCCCGGCCGACCGTGAGGATCTACGGGCCGACATGGTTGATTCCACACCAGGTCTGCCGGCGTCGTCAGGGCCGGACCCGGACCTCGTGGAGGCGCTCGGCCGACTCACCGAGGACCAGCGTGAGGTCCTCGCTCTGCGCTTCGTCGCCGACCTCCGCCTCTGGGAGGTGGCGGACATCACGGGCCGTTCGCTCAGCGCCGTCAAGGAGCTCCAGGCCCGGGCTCTTCGGCGCCTGAACAGACTGCTGTCCTCGGAAGCCCTGCCGTCCGAGTGAATCAAGAACGAACCCACTTCACGGGGCGAGTCCGGTGCCGGCCAGCGCCTACGCTCTCATCCATGACGACCATGCATGACTTCCACATGACATCGATCACCGGCGACGACGTCGATCTGGCGGACTACGAGGGCACCGTGTGCCTCGTCGTCAACGTCGCCAGCCGCTGAGGTCTGACCCCCCAGTACGCAGGTCTGCGTACCCTCCACGAAGACAACGCCGATGCCGGTTTCGCCGTACTCGCCTTCCCGTGCAACCAGTTCGGCGCACAGGAGCCGGGCACCGACGCCGAGGTCCTCGAGTTCGCGACCTCCAACTACGATGTCACGTTCCCGATGTTCTCCAAGATCGAGGTCAACGGAGACGGCGCCGCCCCGCTGTACGACTTCTTGAAGGCGGACGCACCCGGCGACGACGACCACGGCGACATCACCTGGAACTTCGCCAAGTTCCTCGTCGGCCGTGACGGGCACGTGATCGCCCGGTTCGATCCACAGGTCACCCCCGAGGAGATCGCCGAGATCCTCCCGCAGCACCTCTGACCGTCACTCGTCTGACGACTGTTGCAGTTGACGCGCGAAGTGGTTCTGTGACTAATGGCCGCGCCCGCTCGGTGCGACAATCGCGCCAATGGTGCCGAGTGGTTCACGAAAGGGCGAGCCGCTGTGAGATTGTCGCCCATCGTGATTCTCATCGCCTTCGTAGCAGCGGCATGTGGTTCGGCGGCTCCGACGGCAACCGACGACACGGCGTTCGGTCTGATCCGCGATCGCCAGGACAAGCTCGACGTCCTCGATGTCGACGGGACACTGGTCGAGATCCTCACCGAGCCCCAGCAGCCCGGCCGGGTGATTGTCGAAGCGACCGTCGCCGAGGTGGCCAACGGCGTCGGCATGTTCTGGACCTTCGACGACGAAGAGAACGAGCTGCGCCGCATCGTCGCGTTCGACGACGAGGAGGCCGAGGTCCGCTCGGTTCACCTGACGCTCCGGGTGAACCATGTCGTCGCAGCGGCGGCCGACGTCTCCGTATCGGCGGGCGACGAGGTGGTGGCGGGGCTCACGGTCGACACAGCTGCTGAGACCCAGGTGTTCCGAAGGGACCTGGAGGACCGGTCGTTCGTGTTCTTCCTCCAACCCAGCGTGGTCTTCGACTACGAGCCGGACCTCTACGGGATCGCTCTTGCCGGTTCCCTCATCTGTGAACGCGGTGACACCGTCGAACTCTCGTGCCCGGGCCTGCAGCCCGACATCGCGACGACCATGAAGATCGCAGAGGTCACCGAAGCGATGCTCGTGGCGGTGCCCGGGTGAGGGAGGTCGCCGCGGTCGGCATCCTGTTCGCCGTCGTGATCGTCCTGTTGATCGTTGTGCCACTCGCCGGGGTCGATTCCTGCAAAGCGGAGAACGACGTCGATGTCGACGAGAGCTCGGAGGATGTGCTCATCAGAGTCCCTGTCCGCAAGGAGGAGTGCGACGTGGGTAACTCGGCCAGCGTCGTTCTTGGCGCCCCACTGGGGGAGCGAGATGTCGTCGATGCCTTCACCGGCGAGGTCGAGCCCGTCGCAGATAGCTAGCCCTCGGTTCAGCGAGCGAGGAGTCGATTGGACGGATGCCTCGCCCTACGGCACGGACGGGATGGGCCAGCCTGACAGGTTGCGGATTACGAACCCGTCGAGGAGCGGCACGCGCGGGCCGAACTGCCCGCACGGGCCCGCCACAGGGCGGGTCCGAGCCGCGGAGTCAACCGCGGCGGCGGACCCGCCCTTCACCTGATCAGTCCCGGGGTCAGACGCCGGTGAGCTCGACCACCTGGCCGGCGCCGGTGAGGATGCTGTTGACGGTCATGAAGATCCGTCCGCCCTGCGAAACGTAGAGGCCACCGGGGAAGAACAGGCCGTCCATCAGGAGCTCCGCGTCGCCCTTGTCGCCGCCGCCTGGAGCGAGCCGCCACAGCGCTCCCAACGTGTCGCTGAGCAGTCCACCCGTGGAGAGTTCCAGCACGTAGAGACTGCCGTCCGGGCCGAAGGCGAGGTCCATGATGTTCGTGAAGCCTGTCGCGTACGCGTCCATGGCGCCGGTCCCCGGGTCCACCCGGTAGACGTTCGCGGAGCCCGGTGCGAATGGGAAGCCGGTCAACTGGCCCACGTAGTACCGGTTGTCCGGCCCGCGCACGACGCTCGTCGGGACCGCCTGCGCCGGAATCTGACCCGGGCCGAACGGGTTCGGTTGCATCTGGGTGGGGAACGTCGCGATCGCTTCCACCCGCCCGTCGCTGTGAACCCTGACGAGAGAGTTCCCGCCGGCATCCGCCACGACCACACGGCCTGCCTCACTCACGAGCGAGTTCGGGTTCGAATCCGGGCCTGCTCCATCGGGGTCCGTCTCCTCGAAGGCGGCGGGGTCACCGAGGACCCTGAATCCGCCGCGCATCGGATCCTTGCGGATCAGGACGGTGCCGAAGCGTGCTGCGTAGGGGAGCCCGGCGGCGACCTCCGCCCGTTCAGTTGCGCCGGCGCCGAGGCCCATGCTCACGAGCAGGCGTCCGTGTTCGTCGAACGCCACGTCCGAGGGGCCGCCGCCCTCGCTTCCGTCGGGCGCCGCCGCGGACGGCAGACGATCCGCCACGCGACGGACCAGACCGCCCGACAGGGTCACCTCAGCGACCGAGCCGGTCTGCCCGAAGCAGGTCTCGCCGCCTTCCGGCCCCTCGGTCACGAAACAGAAGTCGGTGCCGCCGCGACCGGACTCGGCCACGAACAGTGTGTTCCACGGGCTCAGCGTGAGACCGCGGGGGTTGTTCAGCCCGTCGGCGACGACGGTCAGCCTCGGGCCCGGGCCAGGCCCCGCGAGCTGCAGGGCATTCGCGGTACCGAAACCTGAGGCCAGGACGGCAACCGCCACGAACAGTGCTGCGAAGGTTCTCATGGGCAACTCCTCCCGATTGGACCGGGCGGTGGGTCGAGATGACGTCGCTACGGCCCCATGGCGCGCACGCTACACCTGCGTGTGGCAGCGTGCCGGCGCGTCGTTACAGAGGTCGGAAGTGTCGGGATCCTGCGGTCCACAGGGTCGCCTTCTACACTCCGCCGCCATGAAGGGCATCGAGGTTCCCGAGCGCGAAGAGGACTTCACCGCCGATCCGGTCGAACTGTTCTTCGACCTGGCGTTCGTCTTCGCGTTCGCCCAACTGGTCGGCCATCTGATCGGGAATCACGACTGGACCGGGGTCGGAGAGGCCGGGCTGATCTTCCTGTTGCTGTGGCTTCCGTGGTCACAGTTCACCTGGGCGGCCAACGCTGTCTCCGGGAACGGTCGCCTGGTGCGGCTTCTGTTCCTCGTCGGTACGGCCGTGAGCATCCCGATGGCGGCGTCGGTGACGACGGCCTTCGACGACGGCGGCCCCGTCTTCGCGATCAGCCTGTGTCTGATCTACGCCCTGGCCCAGGGCACGCAGTTCCTCGCCGCCGAGCGGGGGAGCGCCTACCACGTCGCGGTGCTCACCTGGGCCGTTCCCCAGACGCTCGCCCTGGGCGTGTTGTTGGTGGGGGCCTTCGTCGACGGGTCGGCCCGCGTCGGGTTCTGGGTGGCCGCACTCGCACTGGTGACGATCAACATGATCCGCGCCGGGCGCAGCGAGTGGATCGTGCGCACCGGACACTTCGCCGAGCGCCATGGCCTCATCTTGATCATCGCTCTGGGCGAGGTCATCGTCGCGATCGCCAAGCCCGTCGCCGACCTCCTCGAGGAGGGCGAAGGCCTCTCCGGTGTGAGCGTCACGGCTCTGGTCGCCTCGGGGGCGTTCGCCGCGCTCCTGTGGTGGTCGTACTTCGACCGGCCGGGCCCCGCGCTCGAACACCGGGGCGAGGGGCTCGAAACCGACCGGGACCGGGGGCGCTACGCCCGCGACGTCTACTCGTGGGCCCACGCTCCCGTCGTCGCCGGCGTGATCCTGTCGGCCGCCGCGCTCGAGGAGATCACCCTGCATCCCCGTGACGCGGTTCCCGACTCTTTCAGACTGATGTTCTTCGGGGGCCTCGCGCTCTTCGCCTTCGGCGTCGCGATCGGAGTGTGGCGGGCCTTCCGTGCCGTGGCGATGGAACGGCTCGCTGCGACGGCACTCATCGCCGTGGTCCTGGCGGTCGCCGGATCCTGGGATGGCATCGTCGTGTTGATCGTGGTCGACGCGATCCTTCTGGTGATGCTGATCGCCGAGCACGTGCGGATCGAGCGACCTCGTGAGGCCGCCGGCGCCTGACGCCGACGGCCCCGGGGTCACTCTCCGAGGACGTCGCGCCAGGTGCCGTTGGGCGGCGGCTGCGTCTCGGGATCACAGACGTCGAAGGGACCGACGCTGACGATGTAGAACTCGCAGCCGTCCGGGCCGGCGCTCTCGGAGCCATAGGCGGTACCACCGCGGACCCAGCGGATGTCGCCGGGGACGTAGGTGCCCTCGCCCTCCACGCCGAACTCACCCTGGGTGATGATGTAGATCGTGTCCGAGGGGTGCCAGTGCCCCGGGAACTTCGAGTTGGGTGCGAACTTCGTCAAGAGGAAGGTGTTCCCCGACTCCGGGTCCACGAGCGTCTTCGTCGAGGCACCGGGCGGGATGAATCCCGTCTCGTCCACCACCTCTTCCCACGGCTGCGCGTCGACGTTGATGATCTGCATCTGTGAGAGTGGACCGCGTTCGGCCATCGTTCGTCCCCCTGTCATCTCGTCCGGTCGATCCGGACGACCGCTGATCGTAGTGACCACCGACGGCCGCTGGCGAAGCCGGTCATTGGCACCGGCGGTGTTCGCGGGGCATTGTGATGGGGCTGGCAGATGCCGGTTGCTGTGACAGAGGAGAGCGACATGCCCGACGCCTATGACCCTGTGCGGTCCGTCGCCGCGTTCGACGTCGTGTCGGCGACGACCCACCACACGGTGC
Source organism: Acidimicrobiales bacterium (assembly GCA_040219085.1). Lineage (NCBI taxonomy): Bacteria > Bacillati > Actinomycetota > Acidimicrobiia > Acidimicrobiales > Acidimicrobiales bacterium. The sequence goes on along the minus strand of JAVJTC010000011.1, from coordinate 79,765 downwards.
GCGACCTCGCTCAGTTGATGGCTGAGAACAACTGTGGTGCGATCGTCGTCACGATGCGCGACGGTCAGGTGGCGATCGTCACCGAGCGCGACATCGTGATGTGCCTGGCGTCAGGACAGGACTCCGACGACGCCTGGGCGGTCGATGCCATGTCGCATCCGGTGCTCGTCGTCGACCCCGACGACGACATCATCGACGCCGCCGAGCTGATGATCGAAGGCGGCGTGCGTCACCTCATCGTCGAGGACACCGAGAACGAGCGGATCGGCGTGGTTTCGGTGCGTGATCTGCTCGAGCCGCTCGTCGAGAGCATCGACGATGCGGATCTCGACGACGATGATCTGGACGACGACGAGGAATCCGAGGACGACGGCGAGGAATGACCCGCCCGGTCAGGTGAGGGTGCCCTCGACCTTTTCGAGGGCCTCGTCCTCGGTCACGTCGAGCGCGAAGCTGAGCTCGGACACGAGAACGCTCTTGGCCTTGGTGAACAGCGTCTTCTCACCGGCGGACAGGCCCTTCTCCTGGTCCCGCAGAGCGAGGTTCCGAACCACCTCGGCCACCTGGTAGACGTCGCCCGACTTCAGTTTCTCCTGGTGGTTCTTGAAACGCCGGCTCCAGTTGGAGGGCTCGCGGATGTCGCGTTTGCGCAGCACCTCGAAGAGGTCCTCGACGTCTTCCTCGCTGATCGGCCAGCGCATGCCGACCTCTTCGGCCTTGTCCACCGGGACCGACAGCATCATCTCGCCGTGGGCCATCCGCAGAACGAGGTATTCGGTCTTCTCGCCGAACACCTCCTTCTTCTCCTTGCGCTCCACCACGGCCGCGCCGTGGTGGGGGTAGACGACTCGGTCACCGACGTTGAAGGTCATCGTTCTCCCGCTGATGCGGCCTCGACAGGGGCGTTCCAGCATGCCAGCACCACGGGCCGGTTGCACCCCCCGGATCCCCGACGGCTGCGCCCGGTCACGTCGTCGGTCGGTCTGTACCGTAGGGGCCGTGAGCGACGACGCCATGACGCCTGACGCAGCGGCACCCGCGGACGCCGTGACGCCTGACGCAGCGGCAGGCGGCGCCGTGACACGTCGGCGTCGCCCGCTGGCGTGGATCGCCGCCGCCGCTGTGGCCGGTGCCGCCGCGGTGCTGTCGGCGGTCCTCGTCGCCGAACCGGATGTCACCCTGGTGCCCGCGCGGGTCGTCTCGGCAGATGTCGAGGTGACGGTGCCCGAGTCGGTAGCGGCGATGGGGGTCCCTGCCGTCCGCACGACCGAGCCCTACGAGGGTCTCGGCACCTGGCTCGACGTCTTCGACTTCTCGCCGCCGTACGGCCCGGGGGGAGAGGCTGCTCTCGACCCGATCGTCCTCGATGAGATGGCGGCGCAGGGTGTCCGGACCGTCTTCATCCAGGCGGCGCGTCTCGAGGAACGGTCGCCTGACGTCCTCGAGGACCGCTGGGTGCTCGCCGAGATGCTCATGCGCGCCGATGCAGCCGACATCGACCTCGTCGGCTGGTACCTCCCGTTCTGGGGCGACGACGGGGAGGACCTGGCTCACCTGAAGGCGATCGCAGACTTCACGTTCATGGGGTTGCGATTCGACGGGATCGCCGTCGACATCGAGTGGAACGCCGACGGTCTCGAACCGGCGGAGCGCAGTGATCGCCTCGTGAGGTTGTCCCAGCAGCTGCGCGACCATGTCGGTCCTGACACGGCCCTGGGTGCGATCACCATGCCGCCGGTGCTGCTCGAGGTCATCAACGAGGACTTCTGGCCCGAGTTCCCCTGGGCCCGGCTCGAACCGCTCTACGACGTGTGGATGCCGATGAGCTACTGGTCGTTCCGGTCCGACGAGTCCGGCTACGGCGACGGCTACGCGTACAACGAGGAGAGCACCCGGCGGCTGCGCAACAACCTCGGTGACCCCGAGGCTCTGGTGCACGGCATCGGCGGCATCGGTGGCGTGGCCGACAACGCCGCAACCCTGTCGGGGCCGGAGCCGCTCGCTGAGGTCGAGGACCTGGTCCTGTTCGCACAGTCACTCGTGGACACCGCTTCGATCGGTGGCTCCATCTATGACTGGCGGACCCTGGACCCCCTTGCACGTGAGACCCTCGACACGCTGTTCTCGGACGGGATCGCAGCCGGCCTCGGCGCCGGCTGAGAGCGTTCCACCGCACAGCGCCGGGTCTGCGAGCACGGCCTGGGAGTCGGCCGGCAACAGGGCGCGTACGGCTTCCGCCAACTCCGCCGGTTCCGGAACGAACGACGCGACCCAGCGGGCGAAGGAACCGGCGTCGAACCACGCGGCCACCGCCGGCGCGACGTCCAGCCAGCGGTGGCGGCCGGCCACGACCTCGGTGCGGACGTTCTCCCATGTCACCGGCATCTGGTCTCGGGCCGTCACCAGAGCGCGGGGCTCGGGTCCGACCTCGGAGGCGAGCGGGTGGGCGGCGAGGATCTCCGACCGCCGCAGCCCCGTCCCGTCCTCCAGGGCCATCGCCACCACGTTGTCGAGCCACAGCGCGAGGACCACCTCGTCCACCGACACCCGTGCCGGTGGGGTGGGTAGACCCAGCACGCGGCGCGCGAGGTCCAGCGCGGTGCCCGCGGCCGCCTCGCCGACCGTGGACACCACGGCGCCACGTCCGATCTGCACGCTCGCCGCGCCAGCCCGTCCGACGCCCAGCGCCATGCGCACAGGGTCACCATCGGGAAGGGCCGGGTCCGGCCGGGTGGTGGCGACGATGATCCCCTGCCAACGGCGGGGGGCCGTGGCCCCCAACATGTCGTCCACCGTCGCGCCGAGAACCTCGACGTCGATGGGTCCATCGTCGTGGGGGTGGACGCCGACGACGACGTCGCCCATGTCGGTCGGTGCAGCGGCGAAGCGGGTGGTGAGCGATACGAGCGCGTCCTCGGGAATCGTGCGGCGCATGGGTTGCCTCCGTTGTGAAGAGTTGGAGGCGACCGCTGACGGGGACCGCGAACCGGCGACCAGCAGTATTCACGGGATGTGTGACAGCGGCCCGGTGCCGTGCGGTGGCCGCGCCCGCTGTCACACCCCCTCCCTAGGATCGCCGTCGTGGGGAGTCACCACTCCTACGATTGGACGATCACAGAAGGGGAACCGAGGTGAGCGACGCGGCCGACGCGGGCGAGGTGAGCGAGGCGGGCGGTCGCCCGTCGCGTTCGAGGTCGACGGCCACCCAGAGCTTCGGGGCGGGCCGGCGTGAGAGCCATGACGCCACCGCGTTCTACGAGCGCTTCACCCCACCCGTCATCTCCGACGACGACGACGTGCGTCGCCACGACGTCCCGGCGGCCGTGCTCGGGTCGCCGTGCCGCCACGGGGACGCCCGTGACATGGCCGATCTGCCCGACGGGTCGGTCGCCCTCGTGGTCACCTCGCCGCCGTACTTCGTGGGCAAGGACTACGAGCAGATCGTCACCGGTGGCGACGACGCCATCCCCACCTCGTACCTCGAGTACCTCCAGATGCTCCACGACGTCTTCGCCGAGTGCGTCCGAGTGCTCGAGCCAGGCGGGCGCATCGCCGTCAATGTCGCGAACCTCGGGCGCAAGCCGTACCGCAGCCTCTCGGCGGACGTCATCAAGATCCTCCAGGACGACCTCGGCCTGCTCCTGCGGGGCGAGATCATCTGGCAGAAGGCGGAGGGTGCGAGTGGTTCCGTCGCATGGGGTTCGTTCCGTTCGCCCGCCAACCCGGTGCTGCGTGACCTGACGGAGCGGGTGATCGTCGCGTCCAAGGGCCGTTTCGACCGGGCCCTGTCGGCCCCCTCACGCCGCAAGGCCGGCCTTCCGAACGAGGCCACCCTGCCCAACGACGAGTTCGTCGAGACCACGCTCGACGTCTGGAAGATGCAGGCGGAGTCGGCCACACGCATCGGACACCCGGCGCCGTTCCCCGTTGAGCTGCCCCGGCGCCTCATCGAGCTCTACACCTACGTGGACGATGTCGTCCTGGATCCGTTCATGGGTTCGGGCACCACGCTGGTCGCCGCGGAGCGCACCCGGCGCGCCGGGGTTGGTTTCGACCTGGATCCGGAGTTCGTGGCACTCGCCGAGACGCGCCTCGCCCGCGAGCGCGAACGGGGCACCCGGCTGCGTGCCGTGCGCGGCGAGCAGGGTTCGTTCGACCTCGGCGAGCTCGACCTGTCCGAACTGGACGACGACGAGCGCCAGGATCACTTCCAGGCGCGGGCGGTCAAGGAGGGCAAGAAGGCCCACGACATCGCCGAACGCATCCTCACCGAGGCAGGCTTCGTGGTGGACGCCGTCAAGGCGAAGGTGAGTGCCGCCGGCGTCCAGTTCAACTTCCGGGTCACCTCCTCCGACGGCGGCAACGAGTTCTACGTGGACGTCTCCGGCGCGTTCACCACCGTGCGGCCCGGCCTCATGCGCACCGACACGCTGTGGAAGACCCTCGGGCGGATCCACGCGCTGCACGGGGTGGACCCCGACGCCCGCGTGCTCGTACTCACGTCGAATCTGCCCCGCCGTGGCTCGGAGGGGGACAAGGCGATGCGGGCGGTCGGTCCCGCCGCTGTCTTCGACGCCATCGAGATGTTCGACCCGACTGCTCTGGACCGCCTCGTCGCCTACGGGACCGAAGGCGTGCGTGAATCCCTCGAGGGGTTCTGGGACGCCGCGGACCTCGACCGGCTCTGACATGGTCCGTCGGCTCTGAGATGGAGGGCGTCGCCTACGCCGTCGTGCGCGAGGACCCGCCGCGTGTCTTCCTCGCCACCGACGTCGAGGTACTCCAGCGTGTCCTCGCCTTCGAACTCGTCGGTCGGCTCGACCCGGCCGGAGTCTCGCAGGGAGTGGTGGAGGACCTGCGGGCGGCCCTGCTCGACGAGCGCTGGGCCGACGCCGTGCTCACATGGATGGACCACTTCGAGGTCGCCGTCGACGTCTATACGCACCTGCCGGTGCACTCCGCCGACGAGTTCCCGGCCGAACTCATCGGCGCGCAACTCCAGTTCGCGCCCATCTTCCGCGGCTCACCCTGATCTAATCGGACCGTGCCGGCGCTGCGAACCGAGATAACCGAGATCGTCACCGGGCTCGCGATGCTCGGCTACAGCGACCTCGACCACGCCCTGTCCGTGCGGCCCCACGTCGTCCACAACGTCACCGACGACCACTTCGCCCGGCTCAGCGCCGCCCGGCGCTCCGGCGACTTCGACGACGAGTTCCGGCTCGCCTGGACCAACGGCTTCACCTTCGCCGCCGCCGATGACGGCCTGCGTGGCCGTCCCCCATGGCGTCTCGAATGGAAGGGCCCGCACAGACCGCCCGGCTACGAACAACTGCCGGCGGACCTGCGGGTGGACCACGTGTACCTCATCAGCTGCAAGTACGGCTCGAACATCCTCCACAACACCTCACCCGCCAACCTCTTCGACCGCCGTCTCGCCGAGCGGGGCGGATCCGGCGCCGACTGGTTCGCCGAGGTCGCGCCCGAGGCCTACCAGGCGTTCTACGACGTCTGCCGTACCGATCTCGGCGGAGACCTCCCCGGTCGGGTCAGCGACCTCGACGCCGGGCACCGGGCCACGCTCAAGGCCGGCCTGCGCTCCGGGCTCTCCGAGGCGGCCTCGGAGGCCTACCGCTGGCTCGCCGCCACGGTGGGCACGATGTCCGCGCGTCGCTGGCTCGAAGGTCTCGACACACCCGCGAGACGTCGCGAGATGCTGTGGCGGCTCCTGCGCCTCGAGGCGGCGCCCTACTTCGTGCTCGGCGCCGCGGCCGACGGGACGCCGCTGCACTACCGCCTCGGTACGCCGTGGGACTTCGACGAGCGCTTCGCCGTCCGCAGTTTCGACGCATGGGGTGACGCCGTGGGACAGCCGCTCGTGCGTTGGCGGGCGGACATCACCGACAAGGTCCGGGGCAGCCGCCGCCGCGTCGAGGGTCACGTGGAGGTCCGCTGGAGCCACGGCCGCTTCGCCAACGTGCCCGAGGCCAAGGTCTACCTCGACACGGCCCACCACGACGTCGCCGGGTACTTCCCACTCACAGGAGATCAGCCGTGACCGTGTCGGACCCGCGGTGTCTGTTCTGCCGCATGATCGCAAGCGAAGAGTCCGCTCACGTCGTCGCCGACGATGAGGTCGTCTTCGCCATCTTGGACCACGCGCCGCTCTTCGTCGGCCACGTCCTCGTGATGCCACGTGACCACCACGTCACGCTCGCCGACCTGCCGGCAGACCTCGTCGGGCCCTACTTCACCCGCGTGCAGCGGGTGGCGGCGCTTCTCCCGGAGGTGACCGCGGCCACCGGCACCTTCGTGGCCATGAACAACCTGGTCTCGCAGTCGGTCCCGCACCTGCACACCCACGTCGTCCCCCGCCGTCGGGGCGACGGCCTCAAGGGGTTCTTCTGGCCGCGGACCCGCTACGACTCCGATGCCCACGCGGCCTCGGTCGCCGCCGACCTGCGCGCGGCCTACGAGGCCGCCTGAACCCGGCGGCTCAGCTCACACCGACAACCCCAGGGTGAAGCCGGCGTCGTCCACCCCGTCACCGAGACTCAGCGCCGTTCCCGTAGCGATCCGCCGCGCGGTCCACGCAGCCGCCGCCGCGTCGCACACATCGTCGAGGGCCGCGCCGGGTTCACCGGGTCCAGCGTCCGCGAGGCGGGCCGTCGCCTCCAACAGCCCCGACATCTCGGCCTCGATGGCGTCGAGGCGGGCGGCGATCCCCGGGGCGGTCTTCTTCGACGCCGCCATCGGCCGGCCGGCCATCGCGACGAAGGAGGTCTCCGGATGGACCTCGTGCACCGCCAGCGCCCCGAACCGGCCGCTGCGCAGAGCCGCCCGGACCTCGCGGATCCGGGGTACGAGATTCCAGGCCTGCTTCGACGGCGCCTTTCCGCTCGCCGCACGGGACCGGGCGCACGCGTCCGGGTAGTCCACCGCGTCGAGCACCGCGCGCACGGGCGTCGGGAAAAGCGACGACGACCTGGGGCCGAGCATGCGGCGTGCCTCGTTGTCGCCGGGACGGTCACCGTCGAAAGCGAGACCGATCGGCATGTCGATCCCGACCACGACCGCCCCGGCAGCCACGGCGGCCTCGAACACCCCGACGATGTGGGTGTGCGTCACGACTGTGCTCACGCGATCACCGGTGAGCGTCACCGCCACCCAGCCGTCGCGACATCCGTCGACACCGACCACCGTCGCCAAGGTCATGCCGGGACGAAGACCACCTCGAACAGCGACGGCCAGAGCTTTCCGGTGATGAGAAACGTCCCCGCCGCCTCGTCATAGGCGATGCCGTTGAGGACGGCTCCGCCTTCGTCGGGGACTCCGGTGCGGTCGAGCGCAGACGTGTCGACCACCGCCGTCACCACTCCGGTCCCGGGGTCTATCCGGACGATCGAGTCGCTCCTGAAGACGTTCGCCCAGATTTGCCCGTCGACGCACTCCAACTCGTTCAGCAGGAGAAGCGGCTCTCCGGACAGGGTGACCGAGACCGTCGAGAGCACCGAGAAGTCCTGCGGACTGCGGAACGCGATCGTGTCGGACCCGTCCGACATCGCCAGCCGCTCGTCGAGCAGGCACAGTCCCCAGCCTTCGCCCTCGTAGGGCACCTGGCCGAGGGGTTCGAGCGATTCGACGTCGAACACGATCAGGCGCTCGTCCTTCCACGTGAGCTGGAGGAGCCGGTCGCCTATCCACTCGAGGCCCTCGCCGAACACGCCAGGCACCGATGTCTCGTCGAGAACCTCGCCTGTGAGCGGGTCGACCTCGCGAACGACCGTCCCGAGCGGTGCCACGTCGCCCGTGCTCTCGAACATCCGTCCATCCTCGAGGACCAGGCCCTGGGTGAACGCCTCCGGGTCGTGGGGTCGGACGTCGAGGACCTGCGCGGTCAGCATCTCGGGGGCGTCACCCACGGCGGGGACCCTGGTCGACTCCGGGGTGGGGGCGGGCGCATCGCCGGCGTTCGGCTCAGGTGTCGGGGTCCCTGTGAGTGCTGGCGTCGGCGATGGCGTCGTGAGTTCGTCGAGCGTCGACAGGGTCGGCCGGTCCGCCCCCCCGCATGCGCCGAGGAGCACCACGACCGCGACGCCCGTCGCGAGGGTGCGTACGCGGCTGGGGGTCGGGATCGCCACGCCGCAGAGTCTGGCAGCCGCAACGGCGATAGCGGCTGCGGGGCTACTTCAGGCCGAACTCGGGGTACTTCGTCTCCACCATCACGGTGTAGACCCAGATACGGAACCAGTAGTTGCCGAACCGGACCAGGAAGTCGCGCATGCCTTCGGGCCAGCGACCGGTGAAGAGGACCGCGAACCACCCGATGAGGGCCACGGCGGCGGCCCCGATCGCGATCACGAAGAACACGATGTAGTGGGGGATAGCGAGGATGAAGTTGAACAGGGCCGATCGCGGGGTCTGTTCCGGGGCTGCCGGCAGTTCGACACGGACGGGGGCGAAGCCCCTGTCGTCGGTCGGTCCGCTCGGGAACTCGAACGGGGGGTACTGCTCCGTGAACCCGTAGAGGAACGCGTTGGCGCGGGTCTCATAGCGCATGTGCATCGCGAGGAATCCGTAGAGCCCCGGGGGGATCCGGCCGGTGAAGAGCACTGCGAACCAGACGATCACGCCGACGACGCCGACGGCGTAGCGCAGAACCCCGGCGATGATCAGATGTGGGATGGCCAGGATCCAGTTGACGAGCGGGCGCCAGTTCGCGACCTCGTAGGGGGAGTCGACGATGAACGAGGGTGCATCGGCGGCCGGGGTGCTCGATGCGTAGCCGACGCCCGGCGGCGGCCCCTGTGGCGGCATCGGCTGCCCGGTCGGCGCGGCGTAGCGCGCCCGGTGGGCGGGATCCTGGTGCTGTTCGGGTGGGTACCACTGCCCGTCCGAGGCTTTCCACCAACCCGGTCCCGGTGGTGTGTCGGTCATCGTGTTCTCCCCGCGTGTGAGACGCCCCTGCGGTGGGTCATCGTAGTCACCGCCGGTGGGGCCGTAGCGTTGATGGTGATGGCGCACCGGCAGAGACCATGAATCCACCCCCACCGGACCACGACGAGGAGTCGCTCACGCCGCCGGGCCCGCGCGGCCTCGGCCTCGTGGGTCGCGTCGGTGCCGCGCTCGAGAACATTCGTCCCGGCTCGCGGGTCCTCGACGGCGAGATACTCCTGTCCGACGCGAAGGGCCGGGCTCTGCTCGGCGACTTCGGGTCGCCGTCGTTCCGTCTCGGCTTCGATCGACTGGTCGCGGCGCTCGAGGACGAGGCCGAACTCAGCGCCGTCGGGCGCACCGCCTGGCGTCGGGCGATCCTCGACCTGCTCGTCGCCCGCCTGCGGATCCGGGACTTCGAGAAGAAGCACCCCTTCGTCGACCACGAGGCGGTCGTCGCCCCTCTCGTGGTCATCGGCCTACCCCACACGGGCACGACGCTGCTCGGTCGACTCCTGGACCACGACCCGGTGAACCGTTCGCCGCTCGTATGGGAGGTGGAGGACCTGTGCCCGCCGCCCGAGCTCGACGGCTACTGGGAGGATCCCCGGATAGGGGCCAGCGCCCGTCGCGCGGCGCGCAACGGTTCGCCCCTCGCCGTGGCCGCGCCAGGCCGCGCGACCGCGACGGTGCCCGCGGAGTGCGACCGGCTGCTGGCCCCGGCGTTCGCCGGCGTGCGATTCGCCACCGCGGCGTGGGTGCCCGGGTATCTCGACTGGTGGCGCAACGCCGACGTCTCGGGCGCCTACGACCTCCACCGCATCCAGCTCCAGCTCCTCCAGTCCACGTTCCCGACGGAACGGTGGGCGCTGCACGGTGTCTCCCATATCTGGCACGTGTCCCTGCTGATGGAGACCTACCCCGACGCAAGGATCGTCTGGCTACACCGCGACCCGGCCGCCGTGGCATCGGCAGTGACCCGATCGACTCTCGCCCGGCTGCGCGTCAACAGCGATGCAGCCTCGGGCGAGGCGGTCGGTCGGCGCTGGAGCGAGGAGATCCCCGCGGTCCTGTCCGCAGCCTCCACCCGTCTCGGTGGTGTCGAGGACGTCTTCCATCTGCCCCATCCCGAGCTCGTCGACGATCCGGTCGGCGCGGTCGAGCGGATCTACCGCTTCTTCGGGCTGTCACTGTCGGACCTCGCCCGGCACCGGATGGAGTCCTGGCTCTACACACGCGCCGACGCCGTCGCCTCGTGGGACCGACCGGCCGCCGCCGGTCCCGCCCCCGGCGTCGATCGCGACGACGTGCGCGAACGCACCGCCGGGTACAGCCGCGACTACGAGGTCCCGGGTGAGGGGCGGTGAAGGCACGGGCGGTGCGGGGACTACTCGCTGCGATGGTGACGATGTTGATCGCCACCTCGTGTTCGGGTGGCTCCGGCCCGGAGTTGAGCGACGACACGATTCCACCAGCGACGCCGGAACAGACTCCCACCGCCGAGGCGGACACCACGCCGACGGCCACGCCGGAGGCGACGCCCGAGCCGACGCCGCCCGCACCGGAGATCCCCTGCACGGCCCCCCGGCCCGACAGTCGCGTCACGTGGGCGACGTTCGGAGAGACGGCGAGTCTCGACCCGACGCGTTCGTCGGGGGCTTTCCTCGGTGGGACCGAGATGGCGGCACTCTACGACGTGCTCATGCGCCGGGATCCGGCGACGGGGGATTGGGTGCCCCAGCTCGCCGAGTCGCTGACACCCGATGAGACCGCGACGTCGTGGACGCTCGTGCTGCGCGACGGGATCACCTTCGACAGCGGCGCGGCTCTCGACGCCGAAGCCGTCGTCGCCTCCTTCGGGCGCTTCGCTGATTCCGACATCCGCAACCCGGCCCGCGCGACGGTGACCGTCGTCGACACGGTCACCGTGGTCGACAGCCGCACGGTGCGCTTCGATCTGGTTCGCCCGTGGTGGGACTTCCCGTCGCTTCTCGCCGACGAGCCCGGGATGATCGTCGACACCGCGGTGATCGACGCCCTCGGCGAACGGTACGGATCCCAACCGGTCGGCGGCGGAGTCGGCCCCTACCGCTTCGAGACCTGGACCCCGGGGCGCGAACTCGTCCTTCGGGCCCGCGACGATTACTGGGCCGGGCCGGTCTGCGTCGAGACCCTGCGGTTCGTCTTCGTGCCGGGGCCGGGTGCGACGGCTGAGGTGTTCGCCGAGGGGACACTCGACGTGGCCTACCTGCGCGGGCCGGACTCGGGCGTCGACATCGCCCGGGAGGCCGCCACTGGTGAGTGGACCGAGCTGTTGGGATCGGCGTCGGTCCTGCTCGTCAATCATGGAGCACGCGGGTCCACCCCGGCCACCGCGGACCAGCGTCTCCGCAGGGCCATCGCGTTGGCAGTGGATCCCGAGGCCGTCGTCGCTGCCGCCGACGACCCGGCGCTCGTCGCCACCGACGTCGTCCTGCACCCCGATCAGCAGCTGTGGTCGCAGGCCCTCGCCGACGCAGGCCCGCGGGCCGGACTCGAAGACCCCGCGGTGGAGGCGGCCGATCTGGTCGCTGAGGTCCTCGCCGAGGCCGCAGACGCAGACCCCGACGTGGTGCCGATCCGCCTCGTGTGCCCCAACGACCGCCGGGCCGAGGCGGAGACCGTCGCAGATGCGCTCAGCGCGGTCGGCTTCGAGGTCGATCTGGAGATCGTGGCCAGCGTCATCGGGGTGGTCGACGCGGTCGTCGCCGCGGACTACGACCTCGCGTGCTGGGATCTGTCGCTCGCGGACCCGGCCCTCGGCACCCAACTGCGGGCGGACCTGTCCTCTGCCTCGGGAGCGAACAGGTCGGGGATCGGCATCGGAGCTCTCGACGACCTGCTCGACACCCTCGACGCAACCCGCGACGTCGACGAGCGCCGCGGCGTCGTGGCCGAGATCGGAGCGATCGTCGCCGACCGGATCCCCTGGGTGCCCCTGGCGGCGCGTCAGGACGCGCTCGTGTGGGCGGACCCCGTGTCGGGGATCGTGCCGGTGTCGGCCGGCGTCTACTCGGTGGCCGCGCTTGACGTGGTCGGGCCCTCCGAAGACTGAGCACGCGGGAGCCAGGTGACCTGCACCTCGTCGGGTTCGAAGGGGTGGTGGCATGCGACGAAGTGGTCGTCGTCGACCGAGGCCATCGTCGGTTCGGTCTCGGCGCACAGGTCGGTGGCGCGTGGACAGCGCGTCCGGAACCGGCAGCCCGACGGTGGGTCCAGCGCCGACGGCAACTCGCCGGTGAGCCCCCCGGGTACCACGGGGACGGCGGGGTCCGGCTGTGGGATCGACGTCAGCAGGGCGTTCGTGTACGGGTGACGCGGTGACGCGTAGATCGAGTCCGCCGAGCCCGCCTCGCACGCCTTTCCCAGGTACATGACCAGCACGCGGTCGCTGATGCTCTTTACGACGGCGAGGTCGTGGGCGATGAACACGAGTGTCAGCCCGAACCGGCGCTTCGTCTCCTCCAGGAGGTTGAGGATCTGTGCCTGGACCGACACGTCGAGGGCGGACACCGGTTCGTCGCACACGATCAGCTTGGGGTCGAGTACGAGCGCACGGGCGATGCAGATCCGTTGGCACTGCCCGCCGGAGAACTCGTGGGGCCGGCGGTCCCCGACGGTGGCGGCGTCGAGTCCGACGGCCTCGAGGATCTCGTCGACCCTGCTCTCGGAGAACTCCCCGGTCCGGTGCCCCCATATGGACAGCCCTTCACGCACGATGTCGCGGACCTTGCGGCGCGGGTTCAGCGACGAGATCGGGTCCTGGAAGATCATCTGGAGCTGAGGGCGGGTGCGGCGCAGCTCCTCGCCGTCGAGTTCGGTCAGCTCGGCGCCGTCGAAGACGATCGATCCCGACGTCGCCTGGTGGATCTGCATCACCGCACGCCCGCTCGTGGTCTTGCCGCAGCCGGACTCGCCGACGATTCCCAGCGTTTCGCCGGCCTTCACGTCGAAACTGATTCCGGACACGGCGTGGACCTTGCGGCCGTGGGGCGCGTCGAACTCCACCACGAGGTTCCGCACGCTGAGGAGGGGCTCCTCGGAGGGGCGCAGGTGTGCGGTGCCGCTGCCGGCCATCAGCCACCGACCGGATGGAAGCACGCGACGAGATGGCCGGGTGCGTTCGCCGCATCGCCGAGCAGGGCCGGTTCGTTCTCGCGGCAGTCGGGCTGTGCATTGGCGCAACGCGGCGCGAACGAGCAGCCGACCCGCGGCCTGCTGAGGTCCGGCGGCCGGCCCGAGATGGCCCGCAGCGGCGTGTGACTCGGCTGTTCGATCTTCGGGATCGAGTCGAACAGGGCACGGGTGTAGGGATGACGCATCTGCGAGAACAGCGTCGCCGTGTCCGCCACCTCGACGAAGCGCCCCGCGTACATGACGGCGATCTCATCTGCCCGTCCGGCCACGACACCGAGGTCGTGGGTGATGAGGATCATCGCCATGTCGGTCGTGTCGGCCAGGTGGGCCAGGAGGTCGAGGATCTGCTTCTGGACCGTGACGTCGAGCGCGGTGGTCGGCTCGTCGGCGATCAGCAGCTTCGGCTCGCACGCGAGTGCGATCGCGATCGTCACCCGTTGGCGCATACCGCCGGACAGTTCGTGCGGGTACTGGTCGAAGCGGCGACCCGGATCGCCGATGCCGACCAGGTCGAGGAGCTCGAGCGCCCGGGCGCGGGCCTCGGCCTTCGACATCGACAGGTGATAACGCAGCGACTCGGTGATCTGGCGGCCGATGCGGACCACCGGGTTCAACGAGGTCATCGGATCCTGGAAGACCATGGCCACGTCGACGCCCCAGAAGTGGCGGGCACGTTCACGGGGGAGTGCCGTGACGTCGGTCCCCTCGAAGAGGACCTGGCCGGTCGTCACGGTGATCTGGTCGGGCAGGATGCCCATGATCGAGCGGACCGTGACGGACTTTCCCGACCCGGACTCGCCGACGATCCCCAGCGTCCGGCCGCGTTCGAGGGTGAACGACACTCCGTCGACGGCCTGGACGACCGCACGGCCGGTGCGGAGGCCCGTCCGCATCTCGCGGACCTCGAGCAGTGGTCCGCTCGTCGGGGTGGAGGTCGTCGCGCTCACGCCGTCGCAATCGTAGGTGACGGCGGCCGACGGGGTGGTCAGCCTCCGGCGACGGCGAAGGTGGTCGCGACCACGTCCCAGACGATTCGGCCGACGCGGTCGGCGCCGGTGGTGGTGAAGTGGATGCCGTCGTCCTGGCGGACCCGCTGGCCGTCGATGTCGTCGCTGTAGTTGCCGTCGGGTCCGGCGAATGCGGGGGCGATGTCGATGAAGGTGATCCAGGGTCTGGTGGCCGCCTCGGACCGGTAGATCTCGTTGAGTGCCATCATCCCGTCGGAGAGGCCGGCGCTGCGCATGGCGGGCTGGCCGATCCAGAACACCGCGGTGGCGGGCTGGTCGAGGAGGTCCATGGTGGTGGCGACCCGTTCGCGGTAGATGGCCAGCCAGCCGGGGGTTCCTCGTTGGTAGATCTCGCCGTCGGCCTCGAAGTCCTGCCAGTCGTTCGCTCCGAACATGATGACGAACGCGTCGGGTTCGTCGTTGACGATCACCCCGGCGAGACGCTGGGGCCAGTCGAGGAAGTCGGGGCGCGACAGGCCCGAGGACACCTGGGGGTCGAGAATCGGTGTGACGAGGTCGATCGGGGTGGCGCGGGCCACGCCGTTGCCCACCTCGCGGGTCATCGAGTCGCCCCCGACGTAGAGCACGAGCGGGCGATCCGCGGTGATGACCGGAAGCTGGTCGGAGGCGTCGGGGGTGGGTTGGGGCGTGGGTGTGGCGGTCGGCGTGGGTGTCGGGGAGGTCGTCTCGTCGGGCGTCGGGCCCACCGTGGGCGTCGGCGAGGTTGTTCCGTCGGGCGTCGGGTCCGCGTCCGGCGTCGGCGTGGGTGCCGGGGTGTCGCCGTCGGGGCGCCCGCCCCCGGCGATCAGGTCGAGGTCGAACGTCTCGGGCTCGTCGCGGCCAGCCAGTTGGTCGATCCAGCGGGCCGGGCGGTCGAAGCCGAATGCGGACGCGACGCGGTCGAGTCCTTCCGCGGCCTCGAGCGCGATGTCGCGCTGCCATCCGATCTCCTGGCGTTGCGCGAGCCCGACGAGGCTTCCCGAGCTCAACAGCGCGGTGAGGGCCATCGCTGCGAACGTGACCGCGATCGTGGTGGCGGCGTTGGTGCGCGCCCGGGGCCGACGGCCGAGGCTCTCCCAGTCCTCGTCGCCGCCCGGGGAGGGGCGGGTCACCGCGGGTTGGCGTCGGTCGGTGCGCATCAGAACTGAAAGTAGATGAACGGGGCCACGCCTTCGGGGCCGAGACGGTCTATGACGAGCAGCCACAGTGCGAAGCCGACCGCCTGCACCCACACCGGCAGGCGTGACAGGTCGGACTGGAGGTTGGTGAGGCCGACGCGGGGGAGGTACTGCGCCGCGAGGGACGCAGCGATCGTCCACACGAGGATCCCGGTGACGGCGGGGGAGGCGTCTCCCCAGGCGACGAAGAGACGCTCGATGACGTTCAGCGCCGCGTCGAAGGACCCGGCGCGGAAGAAGATCCAGCCGAGACACACGAGGTGGAACGTCCGGATGCGCCCGAGGATCCGCGTCCTGAGACCCGGCGCGACGATGCCGTCGGCGCGGGTCTCGGCCACCGTGCGCACCGCGCCGCCGGAGTCGCCCCCGTGGTCCGAGCCGCCCGGCCGCCTGTCGCCGAGTGCCATGCGGGCCTTCTCGGCGTGACGCTCGGCGATCATGTAGAAGCCGTGCAGTGCTCCCCAGATCACGAATGTCCACGCGGCGCCGTGCCAGAGGCCACCGAGCACCATCGTGAGCAGCAGGTTCCGGTCCCGCCGGTGCGCACCGCCCCGGTTGCCGCCCAGTGAGATGTAGAGGTAGTCGCGCAGCCACCGCGACAGCGTCATGTGCCAGCGTCGCCAGAAGTCGCGGATCGACACCGCCTGGTAGGGGCGGTCGAAGTTCGGGGGGAACCGGAAGCCCAGCAGCAGGGCGATGCCGATCGCGATGTCGGTGTATCCGCTGAAGTCGGCGTAGATCTGGATGGCGTACGCGTAGACCCCGACGAGGACCTCGAGCGACGAGAAGCGCTCCGGAAAGGCGAACACGTCGTCGACGATGGCGTCGGCCAGGTAGCTCGCGATGACGACCTTCTTGAAGAGTCCGGCGCCGATGAGTACGAGCGCCCGGGTGAGGTCGATGTCGCGTGGGTTGAGGCGCTTTTCGAGTTGGGGGAGGAACTCCGACGCCCGCACGATCGGGCCGGCGACCAACTGGGGGAAGAAGGCCAGGTACACGGCGAAGTCCAGCGGCCGGGCGGGCTCGATGGTCCCGCGATGCACGTCGAGGACGTAGCTCAGCGCCTGGAAGGTGAAGAACGAGATGCCGACGGGCAACACGATCGACAGCAGGGGCAGGTCACCTCCGACCCCCAGAGATTCGAGAGTGTCGTTGGCCGAGTCGACGAAGAACCCGGCGTACTTGAAGAAGCCGAGGGTCACGAGGTTGAACGCGACGCCCACAGTGACGATCCGGCTGCGGGTGCGTCCCGCCGACCGGTGGACGAGGTCGGCGAGGATCTGGTTGCCGATCGTGGATGCCACGATCAGCGCGACGAAGCGCACGTCCCACCAGCCGTAGAAGACGTAGCTCGCCGCGAGCATGAACACCTTCCACGCCGTCGGGCGCGAGTGCAGCAACCAGCCGACCGGCAGGACGATCAGGAAGAACGTCGCGAAGACGAATGTGGGGAAGAGCATCGGTCAGTCAGTTCCGGCCGCGTCCGGGTGTCGGTCGCACTGGCGTAGCCTCGTCGCGATGCTGGCGCAGATGGAGCCGTACACGGTCGGTCCGGCCCGAGCCGAGATCGCCGATCTCCGTCAGCGGCTCGCGGCGGCGCGCTGGCCGTCGGTCGTCGCGGCGGGATGGGACGAAGGCATCGACGTAGCGTACCTGCGCGGCCTCTGTGACTACTGGAGCCACGGGTACGAGTGGGCTGCGTCCGCGGACCGGCTGAACCACTACCCGCAGTTCGTCACCCGCTTCGAGGACGAGCAGATCCACTTCATCCACGTGCCGTCTCCCCACGCGGGTGCGATGCCGCTGCTGTTGCTGCACGGCTGGCCGAGTTCGGTCTTCGAGTTCGCCGGCCTCATCGACACCCTCACCCGGCCCGAGAGCCACGGTGGGACGGCGGCCGACGCCTATCACGTCGTGATCCCGTCGCTGCCGGGCTTCGGATTCAGCGGACCGATCTCGACCCCGGGTTGGACGCCGCGTCAGATCGCACGGGCGATGGTCGCGCTGATGCACCGCCTCGACTACCCCGACTATGGGGTCCACGGCGGGCACTGGGGCTCCTTCGTCGCCGCCCAGATGGGCTCGCTGGTCCCCGACCGGGTCGTCGGCATCCACATGACCACCGTCGCGGTGGAACGGCCGCCGCGGGCGGAGGCCGCCGGGGGTGTCACCTCCACCGAGCTCGAGGACCTCGAGTCCGGTCGGCGGCGCAACCGTCTCGATCGCGGGGTTCGCGAGATCCAGGCTGTGCGCCCCCAGACCATCTCGCTGGCCCTGAACGACTCGCCGGTCGGCCTGGCGGCATGGATCCTCGACAGGTTCCGGGCCTGGAGTGACTGCGGCGACGACCTCGACAACGCCTTCGACCGCGGTGACCTCCTCGACGACATCACCACGTGGTGGGTGACCGGGACCATCGCGTCGGCGAACCGTCTGCACCTGGAGGCCCGCCGCGCGCAGCGGGGCGAGGTGATGCCGTCGGAGCGCGTGCGCGTCCCCATGGGTCACGCCCGGTTCCCGGGTGAGGTCATCCGCCCTCCCCGGGCATGGGTGGAGCGGCTCTTCGATGTCCGGTGGTGGACCCGCATGCCCGCCGGCGGCCGGTTCGCGTCGCTCGAACAGCCCGACCTGCTCGTCGCCGACCTGCGGGGGTTCTTCGCCTCGGTCAGATGAACCCGCCCGGCGGGTCGAACGGCCCCCGGATGGTGAGGTCCGCGTCGTCGCGGGTACTAGCGTGGGCCCGAGTCGAGGCCGAGGAGGTCGGGGGAATGAAGCTCGTCTGCGCCGTCATCAAGCCGCACAGGCTCGAGCCGGTGAAGAAGGCGCTGGAACGGATCGGGGTCAGGGGTCTGACCGTCTCGGAGGTCCAGGGCTTCGGCCGCCAGCACGGGCACAGCGAGACCTACCGCGGCACCGAGTACAAGGTCTCGTTCAACCCGAAGACGCGCCTCGAGATCCTCGTCACCGACGACGTCGTCGACACGGTGGTCGACACGATCGTGACCGAGGCCCGTACCGACTCGATCGGTGATGGCAAGCTTTGGGTTCTCGACGTGGGTCGTGCCGTGCGCATCCGCACCGGCGAAGAGGGCGACGACGCGCTCTAGGCGTTGTAGTTCAGGCGCAGACCCGGCCGCGGCCAGTCGTACGCGAGCAGTTGCCCGCCGAGCGAGTCGGTCGCGTAGGCGGTCATCATGTCCGGGCCGCCCCAGCACACGTTCGTCAACATCCCCGGTCCCTCGACGTAGCTGATCTCGCCGTCGGGGCGCGCGACGCACAGCCCGTCGGGCAGAGCCGCGACCACGACGGTGCCGTCCTCCTCCACGCCGAGCGAGTCGAAGTGACCGAGGCTGTTGACCACGTTGCGCTTCGACTTGCGGTCGATCTCGCCGGGGCCCGTGACATCCCACGCCCACAGTCGCCCGGTCGACGTCTCGGCGACGTAGAGGGTGGAGCCGTCCGGCGACAGGCCGATGCCGTTGGGATGGTCGAGGGGGAAGATCGGCCGGCGGATCTCCGAGCCGTCCGCACGTGCCCAGTACACGCCCACCCGGTCCTGGTCGAGGGGGCGGGTCTTGCCGTGGTCCGTGAACCAGATACCGCCTTGCGCGTCGAACACGAGGTCGTTCGGGCCGGTCAGGCGGTTCCCCTCCCAGCTGTCGTAGAGGGTGGTCACCTCGCCGGTGTCGAGGTCCACCCGGTCGATCGATCCGGTCACGTACCGGGGCGACTGGTTGGCGCCGGTGCCCTTCTCCGACGGCAGCCAGAAGCTGTCACGCACGAGGCTCCAGATGAAACCGCCGTTGTTGCAGACGTAGAGGGCACCGTCGGGGCCGATGGCCAGCCCGTTGGGCCCTGCCGTCTCGGCGTCCCCGTAGTCCACGACGACCGACGTGGAGCCGTCGGGCGAGACCCGGGTGATGCGTGGACCGCGGACTTCCACGATGAGGACGTCGCCGTCGGAGAGCGCGACCGGTCCCTCGGGAAAGGCGAGGTCCGTCGCGATGACGCTGTGGGGCAGGCTCTGTGACATGCGCCGACACTAGCTACTGTCGTGTGGGCGCTCCCAGGAGGCTGCTCACCGGGGCGCGTCGGGGTCGGCCTCGCCGGCCGCGAGCGGTCGCATCGCGAGGTCGATCGCCGTCCAGAGGGTCTTGGACAGTGGATAGGTCACCGGCGGCACGAGCAGACCGACGACGAGCGGTGCGACGAGCAGCGGAACGACGGGTCGCTCGGGTGAGAGCACGACGAAGCTGAAGACGACGGTGAAGAACAGCGCGACGAACGAGATGATGGTGTTCACTCCGATCGCACCGACCCAGTGACCCTCCACCCGCTCGAACACCAGCCCACAGCGCGGGCAGCGTTCGACCATGACGACGCCGCGGCGGAACAGGTGCCCGGAGCCGCACACGGGACAGTGCGCGACGGCGCCACGCACCAGCATCGTGTGGACGGGTGGGGTGGTCGGCGGTGGATCCATCGCCAGCGGGTCGTCGCGGCTCGGCGTCACGTGCGACTCTCGTGATCGCCGACATGTTCCCCGTCTTCGTCGAGGGGAGACGAATCACCTTGCGCGAGGTCGAACACGGGGACCTGCTCGTCGCTCAGGAACTGTCGGATCATGTCTCGCGTGGAACACTCGGCCCGCTCGACTGGATGACCGAGGCGATGATCGCCGCGGAGAGCAGTCCCCGCACGCGCTACGCCCTCGCCGTGGAGCACGAGGGCGATGTCGTCGGGCTCGTCTCGCTCGTGGTCGAGGCTGACGAGTCCCGGGGCGAGATCGGCTATGCCATCGTTGCCGGACACCGACGTGACGGTATCGCCACCGAGGCGGTCGGGCTCCTGTGCAGATTCGCGTTCGACGTGGTCGGTCTGCGGCGCGTCTTCGCTCTGACAGCGGTGGACAACGTGGCGTCCGTCGCCGTGCTCGTGAGGGCCGGATTCGTCCGCGAGGGTCGCCTCCGGTCACATGACGGCGGTGACGTCGACACCTACTTCTTCGGGCTGCTCGTGGACGACGATCCCGGCGCCGGTTGACGCTGGGCGACCGCTTCGACGGTCGCCCAGAGCTCGTCGCCGCCCGCTCCCTCGCGGACCGCGATGACCGGGTGTCCGGCCCCGTCTCCATCGAGCAGCCGCCGGTTGCCCGCCGCGCTCGTCGCCGTCTCCGGCCCCGGCGGTGGCGTGGCCACGACGACTGGTCGACCCAGGGCACGGGCGTGGGCCACGGTCGCGAACGTCCCGCACGGCCGGGAGGCCTCCACCACGACCACCACGCGCGCCGCGAGGACCTGATGCCTGTCCCGGGGGCGCGGGTCGCGTCGTCGCCGGCGTCGTCGTCGCGCAGTACCGACACGACACCGCCGCCACCGGCGACGATCGCTCGGCCGAGTTCGGGGTCTTCGAGGGCATCGAGGCCGGTGCCCACGAAAGCGACCGTCGATCCGCCGGCTCCGAGTGCCCCGCGGTGAGCGGCGGTGTCGATGCCCGGTGCCAGGCCCGACACGACGCACCAGCCGTCCCGCACGGCGGCCCCGGCCACCGCGGCGGCCAGTTTCGCACCCCACCGCGACGGTGTGCGCGTGCCGACGATTGCGACGCTTCGATGCGAAGGCCAGCGGCCGCGGATCCTGAAAGTCTCGGCCTCATCGAATACAGATGCGCTCACGGCCAGCCATGATGGACGTCGTGAGTGGACGAGAACAGACACCGTGGTGGCGCCAGGGCGTCGTCTATCAGATCTACATCCGGTCCTTCGCGGACTCCGACGGTGATGGAACGGGCGACATCGGCGGCATCCGGTCGCGCCTGGACCACCTCGTTGCACTCGGTGTCGATGCGATATGGGTGAATCCGTGGTACGAGTCGCCGCTCGCCGACGGCGGTTACGACGTGACGGACTACCGCGCGATCGACGAGCGTTTCGGCACCCTCGACGACGTCGACCACCTGATCGCCGAGGCCCACGACCGCGGGATCCGCGTCGTCGGCGACATCGTCCCGAACCACACGTCGGACCAGCACCGGTGGTTCCGCGAGGCCGTCGCGGCCGAGCCCGGTGACCCGGTCCGGGACCGCTACCTGATCCGGCCGGGTCGCGGTCCCCATGGGGACCAGCCGCCCAACAACTGGCTGTCGGTTTTCGGCGGTCCGGCATGGACGCGCCTACACCGCCCTGACGGGACGCCCGAAGACTGGTACCTGCACCTGTTCACGCCCGAGCAGCCCGACCTCGACTGGGACAATCCGGAGGTGCGCGCGGAGTTCCTGGCCATCCTGCGGTTCTGGTTCGACCGCGGGATCGACGGGATCCGCATCGACGTGGCCCACGGGCTCGCCAAGCACAGCGGCCTACCCGATCTCGCCGAGACGGAGGTCCAGCAGATCCTCGGTCACACGAAACTCGACGACCACCCGCACTGGGACCGCGACGAGGTCCTCGACATCTTCCGGGAGTGGCGGCAGCTCACCGATGCTTACGGCGACCGGTTCTTCGTCGCGGAGGCGTGGGCACCCTCACCCGAACGTCTCGCCCGCTACGTCGCCGGTGACGTGCTGCACCAGGCCTTCGCCTTCGACGTCGTCGAGGCACCGTGGAGGGCGCCGGACCTGCGTCAGGCGATCGGCTCGACGATCGATGCCCTGGGTCGCGCCGGGACCCTGCCCACCTGGACGTTGTCGAACCACGACGTCGTCCGTCACACGACCCGCTACGGCCTCCCGCCCGACACCGACTGGCGTCGCTGGCTCCTCGGCGGCGACCGGTCCCTCCTCGACGCCGAGGCCGGCGTGCGGCGGGCCCGTGCCGCGGCCCTGCTGATGCTCGCGCTGCCCGGCTCCGTCTACCTGTACCAGGGGGAGGAACTCGGCCTGCCGGAGGTGATCGACCTGCCGCTCGAGATCCTCGACGATCCCGTCTACGAACGGTCGGGTCGGACGATGAAGGGCCGCGACGGATGCCGGGTGCCCATCCCGTGGAAATCGACGGGATCCTCGCTCGGCTTCGGGTCCGGAGCGCCGTGGCTGCCCCAGCCCGCGGAGTGGGCCGCGCTGAGCGTCGAGGCGCAGACCGGAGACCTCGATTCGGTACTCGAGCTGTACCGCTCCACGCTCGCGCTGCGGCGCGAGCTCATGGCCGATGACGAGTCGTTCGAGTGGCGTTCAGAGCCGGACGCAACGGTCCTCGACTTCGAACGGCGCCGTGTCCGATGCCTCGTCAACATGGGCCCGGCATCGTGTGCGCTGCCGCCCGGTGGCGCCGTCGTGGCGGCGAGTGGCCCTCTCGTCGACGGTGAGTTGCCGCCCGATACGGCCGTGTGGATCACCTGAACCCGCCGAGGGTGGCACGCCGCTGGTCTCCCGACGGGGCAACATGGGGCCCGTGACCAGCCGACCGCGCCGCATCATCGCCGTGGTGATCGTCGTGTTGTTGACGGCGGCAGCGTGTTCGGGGGAGTCCTCCGAGGACCCGGTCGCCTTCTGCGATCTTCTTGCCGACGGCGTCGGTCGGGCTGACGGCGATGTGTCCACCGGCGAGTTCGACCGTCTCGCGGAGGTGGCGCCCGCCGAGATCTCCGGTGCGGTCGACGATCTGCGCAACGCCGCTGTCGACCTCGCCGAGATCGCGGAGACGGCGACCCTGGCCGAGCTGTTCGCCCGGGCCTTCGACCCCGAGGCGCGCGACGCCCGCCGTGAGCTCGACCGGTGGGCGGTGGTCGAATGCGACCTCGAGATCGACGTAGAGGCGATCCAGACCGATCTCGCGATGTTCATGGAGACGAACTACGCCGGCGCCGAATGGGTGGACCTCGTGGACATCGAACTGGACGTGGTGGAGGGTCAACTCGAAGCGATCACCGCCGAACTCTCGAAGAGGCTCTTCGACCTCGAGCCGGCGTTCGAGGCATGTCGGGGCCTGTCGGTGTACCTCTACGAGATCCAGGGCGGGTCGGGCACCGTCGACGTGATGTTCGACGGCGAGACAGTCGTCAGCCGGTTCGGCCGTGACGCCGACTGCCGGGCTCCGTAGGTCCGGTAGAGTCGTGCCCGTAAGGGGGGCCGGGACCGCTCTCCGTGAGACCCGATCAGGAGAACAGCAATGGGATACCGCGTCGTCGTAGATTTCGACCTCTGTGAGAGCAATGCCGTGTGCATGCAGGTGGCACCGGAGGTGTTCGAGGTGCGAGACGACGACTTCCTCTACGTCCTCGACGAGACGCCCGGCCCTGACCTGCGCGGCAAGGTGGACGACGCGGTGGCCCGCTGTCCGAAGCAGGCGATCTCGATCTCCGAGGACTGAGCCGTCGCTGACGCGACGAGCCGTCCCAACACTTCTGTGAGCTCCGTGCAGTCCCTCATCGTCGTCGGCGCGTCGCTCGCCGGCCTGCGAGGTGTCGAGGCCGTCCGGCGCGACGGTTTCGACGGCGCGATCACGCTCATCGGCGACGAGCCCCACACGCCCTATGACCGGCCGCCGTTGTCCAAGCAGGTCCTGTCGGGTGACTGGGACGCCGACAAGACCGGCCTCGCCGACGACGACCGCCTGACCGAACTCGACGTGACGTTCCGCTCCGGTGTGGCAGCGACCGCCTTCGACGCCGCCAGCCGGACCGTCACGCTCGCCGACGGTTCGTCTCTCTCCGCGGACGGGGTGATGATCGCCACCGGGGCGCGCACCCGCACGATCCCCGGAACCGACGGTCTGGCCGGCGTTCACACGCTGCGCACCCTCGACGACAGCCTCGCCATCCGCGCCGACCTGGAGGCCGCGCCGCGCCGCGTCGTCGTGGTCGGCGCCGGTTTCATCGGGGCGGAGGTCGCAGCCACGGCGCGCGAGCGGGGCCTGGATGTCAGCATCGTCGAGATGGCCGAGGTGCCCCTCGAGCGGGCCATCGGCGCGGCCGCAGGTGAGGTCGTCGCCGACGTCCACCGCGACCACGGCGTCGACGTGCGGCTCGGCGTCGGTGTGTCGGCCATCGAGGGCGACGGTCGGGTCGAGCGGGTGACGCTCGACGACGGGACCGTGCTCGAAGCCGACGTGGTCGTCGTCGGGGTGGGCGTGCAGCCCAACACCGAATGGCTCGAGGGCTCGGGCCTGACGATCGACAACGGCGTGGTCTGTGACGAGACGTGTCTGGCCGCCCCCGGCGTGACAGCCGCCGGCGATGTCGCCCGTTGGCCGAACCCGCTGTTCGACGAGATGATGCGCGTCGAGCACTGGGACAACGCCGTCGAACAGGGCACCCACGCCGCCCGGCGACTCCTGGCCGAAGATCCCGGCGAGCCGTTCGCTCCCGTTCCGTGGTTCTGGAGCGACCAGTACGACCGCAAGATCCAACTCGCCGGTCGCTGCCGTCCCGACGACGTCACCGAACTCGTCACCGGGTCCTTCGAGGAACGACGCTTCGCGCTCATCTACGGGCGCGAGGGCCGGATCACCGCCGTGCTCGGGTTCAACCGTCCCCGCCATGTCATGAAGTTCCGCCAGCTCATCGCCGCGAAGGGTTCGTGGGACCAGGCCTTGGAACTGGCTCGAGAGATGGGTTGAGCGGCCTGCGCTCCCTCGCCGCAGTGGCCACGGCGGCCCTCTGGCTCGTCGCGTGCGGCTCCGAGACGCGCATCGACGGGAACTCCCTCGAGACGGCGATCGCCCAGGAGCTCGTGCCCGGCGCGCCGAACCTGGTCGGCAACATCAGCTGTCCCGACATCCCCGTCGACGAGACCGAGGCGTCGTTCACCTGCGTGGCCGTCCTCGACGGGGTCAGTGTGGATGTCACCGTGCGGACAGGTGAGGCCGAGGGGTCCGTCGTGATCGAGGCGGCCCCGCCCCTCGTGGATGCCGACGCCGCCGCCCGGCTCATCGCCACGCGGTTCACCGACGAGCTCGGACTGGAAACCACCGTGGACTGCGGTCCGCCCTGGGCGGTACTCACCGACGGCGAAACCCTGGAGTGCACGGCCACCGACCCGCGCGGCATCGAGCGCGTCTTCGACGTGGCCGTGGGCGAGGACGGCGAACTCGACCTGACACTCCGGTAGGGCTCACGCTCCGATAGGGCTCAACGTCGGGTAGCGCCTCACGGGGGTATCTCGGTGCCGTCGGGTCTGGTGGTGTGCCAGTTGCCGCCGGCGTCCCGCCAGGTGCGGTATCCGTGGTTCTTCAGGCGGTTGTGGAAGCCGCACAGCGGGCCTGCGTTGTCGGGGTGGGTCTGGCCGCCGTGGCTGTGGGGTGTGAGGTGGTCGATCTCGCAGTGTGAGCCCCGCCGGTGACAGCCCGGCCAGGTACAGCCGATCTGGGTTGCCTTGATGGCTTCCCGCACTGCGCCGGTGAACAGTCTCACGGGGTGGCTGCGGTCCAGGGGTACGCCCCGGGCGTCGACGAGGAGCCTGCGGATGGTCCCGGTGAGCGACGCTGCTGCGGCTTCGCGTGGTTCGAGGGCGACGCCGTCGGTGGTCTGGCAGCGCATCTTGGCCGGCGGTGCGCTTTGGTCTCGTGCACCATCGTCTGGTGCGCCGCCCCTCGGCCGGCCGCCGCGGTGATGGTCCCCGTAGGCGATCTCGGCGGCATCGCGGGCGTCGATCGGTTCGCGCTCGCCGGTGTCGAGCCAATGGAGTGCACGTTCGTACGCAGCCGCATCGAAGACGATGGTGGTCTCGGTTGGCGTGCCCGGAGGTGCCTCGGGGGAGTTGGCGGCGGCACGGCACATGGCGACGAAGGCGTCACAGCGGCGCTGGGCAGCGGTGCGGGGGAGATGGTCCTCGCACGTCTCGTCCCCGTGTTCGGCCCGGGCGGCGTCCCAGTCTGCGAGGTACTCGAGGCGGATGAAGTTCTCGAGGACCTCGTCCACCGCGGCGCCCTGTAGAGCCGCGAAGCCACCCTCGAGGTGCCAGGAACCGTCCTGGTTGCGGACCAGGGTGACGTTGCGGCGTTCGTGGTTCACTTCGTTGGTGTCGCAGGTGCCGTCCTCGTCGACGAGACGTACCCACTGGGAGATGAAGGCGTCGAAGTCCTCGAAGGAGGTCATGTCCTTGGCCGCGGCCACGAAGACGTCCTCGCAATGGCCCATCTGATCCCGGACGCGGCGGTTGGCGTGGGCGACCCCGAGGCGGCGGGCATGACACGACCCGATCTCTCCGGTACGGAATCCGGCCGCGACGTCGGGCAGGTCCCGGGTCATGCGGGCGGTGCGGCGCCGTGCGCGCGCCTCGCCCACCGAGACCCGGGCACGGTGGGCGATCATCGTCGTGGCTGTCGCCTGTCCGTCGAGACGGAACAGCCGGTCCCGGTCCACCCGGGCGGTGACCTCGACTGCCAGTGCGTCCACCCGCCGGCGCAGCCGCTCCACCGTTGCGATCGATTCGACGACCGCCGCGCCCTCCATGGCGCCCAGGTGCTCGAACAGGTTGTCGATCACCGCGTTAGCGCGTTCGACCTCGCCGACGAACGCGGTCCCTCGCAGCCGCCGCCCGTCGTCCTCAGGCGACGCCTCTGAATCCGTTCCACCCAGAGACTCGAACAGGTGTTCGACCATGAATCCACACTAACCAGCCGCAGTGACAGCCACGATGGTCCACGAGTCGTCGCGCCACGTCGCCCTTCGACCCTTCGACCCTTCGACCCTCAGACCGGCCAGCGGTGGATGAAGCAGCGGTCCTCCAGCAGCCCCGGTGACCACCGGCGCCAGAACCCTCCCAGGGCACGACCGGTGCGTTCGGTCCACTCCATGCAGTCCCGGCCCGTCACACGCCGCACCACCTGGCGGACCCCGGCCGTCGTGACCTCATAGCCGCACCACACGCCCGGGTAGTCCTTGGGGGAGCCCACCTCCACGACGGGGATCGCCCCGCGCATGTGACGGCGGTGGCGGTGGGTGTGCCCCGTCGTGACGAAGACCGCGGGGTTGACCCGGGCGAGGTCGTCGAGAAGCGGGACAGCCTCGCGGGCCCGCACGCCGCGGGGGAACGGGATCGTCGTCGGGGACGGCTCGAGGTCGTGGTGCACGAAGACCATCACGGGCACGTCCACGTCGGCCGCGGCGACGAGATCAGCGTGCAGGTGGGCGACGCTGCCGTCGTGGCGGCCGTGTACAGCGGTGTCGGCCATCACGAGCCGGAGGCCATCCAGGTCCCGGATCCGCACCGGCGCCTCCAGCTCAACGCCGAGCCGTGCGAGGCCCTCGGGGGTCGGGAGCACCGATGGCTTGGACAGGACCTCGTGGTTCCCGAGGCACACGTCGAGCGGAACCGGCAGGTCACCGAAGATCCGCTCGGCGGCATCCCACTCCTCGTGCAGGCCCCTTTGGACGAGGTCCCCCTTGATGACCAGCCGCTCGGCGCCCCACTCCAGCGCCGCAGCCACCGCCGAACGGGCACACCGGTTGGCGGAGACCTCGGCACCCGCCGGGACCCGCTCGCGCATGATCCCCGCGGCGGAGAACCAGGAACAGCCGAGGTGGACGTCGTTGAGGGTCGCGAACCGCGTCAGCGGTTCGCCGGGAAGCGACGGCAGCGTGGCGGTCGTGCCCGCGTAGATCTCAGTGCCGCCATGGCGGACCGACACGGGCAGGCGCCGACCCGCCGGGAGCCCCTCGAGGACGACGCCGCCGGGGCCGCCGTCCCAGTCGACTTCGCTGCAGCGCTCGCCCACCGCAACGACGATCTCCCCGGCGTCGAGTGACGCCCAGCAGACCTGCGCCGTCGTCGACTCGACTGCGAAGACGCCGATCGGAGCAGGTCGCCGGCCGCGCCGATCGCCGCGCCGCACGGGACAGCTCAGCCGAAGGCCGCGATCAGCCGCGGTGTCTCGCGGCGGCGCAGCTCGACGTTGATGGCCAGCTTCTCGCGGTGCTGGGCGACCGTCAGGGCGCCGGAGGAGACCGGATGGGACTCGACGAACGCGTCGACCTCGGCGGCCAGGTCCGGTGCGGACAGGCTGCGGATGCCCTCGAGCATCCGGGGTATCGAGTTGTCCGGGAAGGCGGTGGTGATCGTGTCCCAATGGGCGACCACATGACGCCAGGCCACCTCGCCGAGCTCGCGATGGCCGAGCATGCGGCCCAGCAGGTACGGGGCGTCCTGGGTGCGGACCGTGCCGTCCGTCGCCATCGTGAGAGCGCGGTCGAATGCAGCGGGATCACCGAACAGCCCGAGTGAGAACAGGAAGCGGTTCTCCTCCTGAGGGGTCGGCGCGCTCCGCCAACGCTGCACGAACCGCTCGAAGGTCGCCAGGTCACCGTGGTCGGCGGCGATCGTCGTGGCCGCAGCCGCGAGGCTCGGGTGGACGTCAGGGTCGTCGACGGCCCCGACGGCCCATTCGACGAGCGTCCCGTCGGCGCCGACCGTGCCGAGCGTGCGGATCAGTGAGGCGCGCAGCTCGTGGCGTCGTGCGCTGTCATCGGCCGCGCCGCTGCGGCCGATCCGCTCGAGGGCGGGGCCGACGAGTTCGCGCACACGCCTGGAGAAGCCCGGCAGGGCCTCGTCGGGAGCGACGTGGTGGATCGCGCCGAGTCCCCCGGTCAGCCGCTGCCACACCGACACGTCGTCCTCGGCCGCGAAGGAGCCCACCAGGTCGCAGAACCAGGTGGCCTCGCGGTCCCCGGCGACGACCGACGCCCAGCCGTCGTCCACGAGGCCGTAGCGCTCCAGCGGATGGAGATCCGCGAGCGCCCCCAGAAGGGCCGTGTACGCGGTGTCGTCGTAGGCGACCCGGTAGAAGCCGTCGCCCTGACGGTTGCCGACCACCCAGTCGGCGTCGCCGACGTCCACCGTCGTGTCGTCCTCCAACAGGACCCGGACCGTCTCGCGGGCGGCCCCCCGGCCCACGGTCATCGTCACCGGGACCGGCCAGCGGGTCTCGTCGGTGCCGCGGTAGAGGAACCTGCGCTGGCTCAGTGAGACGGTCGAGGCGTCCGGGCGGGACAGCGAGATCACGGGGTGGCCGCCCTGGAAGATCCAGTTGTCCATGATGCGACGCACCGGCTCGCCGGTGGTCTCCTCGAGGGCGTCCCACAGGTCGGTGTTCTCGGTGTTCCCGTAGGAGTGCTTCGTGAGGTAGTGGCGGATGCCGGTGCGGAAGCGCCCGGCGCCGAGGTACTGCTCGAGCATCCGCACGACCGACGCGCCCTTCTCGTAGGTCAAGATGTCGTACATGCCCTCGGCCTCGGCCGGGCTGCCCACCTCGAACTCGATCGCACGGGTCGTGGTCAGCGCGTCGACGTCGAACGCGGCCGCGCGGTCGTGGCCGAAGGTGACCCACTTGAGCCACTCCGGCCGGTACGCGTCGGTGGTCGAGGTCTCCATGAACGTCGCGAACGCCTCCTTGAGCCATACGCCGTTCCACCAGCGCATCGTCACGAGGTCGCCGAACCACATGTGGGCGAGCTCGTGGGCGATGACGTCGACGGCCCGCTCCTGTTCGGGCTGGGTCGCAACGTCGGGGTCCACGAGCAGCAGCCGTTCACGGAACGTGACGCAGCCGAAGTTCTCCATCGCTCCGAAGGCGAAGTCGGGGATGGCGAGGAGGTCGATCTTGTCGCCGGGATAGACGATGTCGAAGTATTCGGTGAGCCAGCGCAGCGCGAACGCGCCGGCGTCGAGGGCGAAACCCGTCAGGTGGGCCTTGCCCGGCGGGTGCACCACGCGCAGGGGGATGCCGTCGACGTCGACGGGAGCGGTGACCTCGAGCGGACCGACCACCCAGGCGAGCAGGTAGGTGGACAGCAGCGGCGTGGTGGCGAAGGTGGTCTCGGCCCTTCCGTCGTCGAGGATGCGACGCCCCGTCTCGCCCATGCAGCTGACGGCGAGCAGGTCCGCGTCGGCGACGAGCGTCACGTCGAAAGTGGCCTTGAGGTCCGGTTCGTCCCAGCACGGGAAGGAGCGGCGGGCGCTCGTCGACTCGAACTGGGTGGTGGCGAGAACGCGTTCGGCGCCGGATTCGTCGGTGAAGGTGGACCGGTAGAAGCCCCGGAGCTTGTCGTTGAGCACACCACGGAACGAAACATGGACGATCGCATGGCCCGCGGCCAACAACTCCGGGAACACGAACGTAGCCCGCTCGGTCTCAGCGTCGAGCTCCACGACAGCCGACGCCCTCGTCCCGTCGTCGTTCTCGAGCTCCACGCCGTCGATCTCCAGCTCCGCCGCGTTGACGACGATGAGGTCGGTGTCGTCGAGGATCTCGACGTCGATGACGGCCGAACCGACGAACGTGGCGGCGGAGAGATCCGGTTCGAGGCGCAGCGCGTAGTGCGACGGCGTCACGGTCCGGGGCAGGCGGTGGGGCGAGTCGGCTGTCACGGACGGCAGGTTACCGGTGCGGTGTGGTCGCCGAGGTCGGCGCTGCGGCGGCCGAAACGGTAGGTTCGGTGGCCGTGACCGGACACCGCTACGACGTCGTCGGCATCGGCAATGCGATCGTCGACGTGATCAGCAGGGAGTCCGAGGACTTCATCACCACCTGGGGCCTGACGAAGGGGGCGATGACCCTCGTCGACGCGGACCGCTCGGCCGAGCTCTACAGTCACATGGCTCCCGCCATCGAGACGTCCGGTGGGTCCGCCGCCAACACGATGGCCGGCATCGCCAGCTTCGGCCGTCGGGCGGCCTACATCGGCAAGGTGCGCGACGACCAGCTCGGCGCGGTGTTCCGTCACGACATCCGCGCCACCGGCGTCGCCTTCGATGTGGCGGCGGGCACCGAAGGGCTGCCGACGGCCCGCTGTCTCATCGTCGTCACCCCGGACGCGGCCCGCACGATGAACACCCACCTCGGTATCTCCCAGCACCTCGACCCCACAGACATCGACGAGGAACTCGTCGCCACGTCGAAGGTCCTGTACTGCGAGGGCTACATCTGGGACATCCCACGCACGAAAGAGGCGATCCGTCACGCGATCGATGTCGCCCACGGTGAGGGCAACGCCGTGTCCTTCACCCTCTCGGACACCTTCTGCGTCGAGCGGCATCTGCCCGAGTGGCACGAACTCCTCGACGGGCCGATCGACATCCTGTTCGGCAACGAGGCCGAGTTCTGCGTCCTGACGGGAACCGACGACCCGGCCGAGGCCCTCGAGAAGGTGCGCGGCCGCTGCGACATCGTGGCGATGACCCGCGGCGCGCGCGGCTCGGTGATCATCACGACCGACGAGACCATCGACATCGAGGCGGCGGAGATCGACGGCGTCGTCGACACGACCGGTGCCGGGGACATGTACGCGGCCGGCTTCCTCGCCGGTTGGACTGCCGGTGAGCCGCTGAAGCGCTGCGGCGAACTCGCGTCGCTCGCCGCCGCCGAGGTGATCGGACACCTCGGTGCCCGTCCCGCGACGCCACTCGATCAACTCGCCCGTGATCACCTCGGTGTGGCCGTGGCGGTGGGGAGGACCCGATGACCGAACCGTTCCAGCTCGCCTCCGAGGCAGCCGACGTCCTCGTCGACCGCCTCGGCCCCGGCCACGTCGCAGGCATCGTCCTGGGTTCGGGCTGGGGTGACGCGCTCGACGAGATCGGTACCGTCGTCGACGAGTTGGCCACCACCGATCTGCCGGGCTTCCCCGCGCCGACCGTCCCCGGCCACCACGGCCGGATCGTCTCGGCGTCGGCCGGCGATCGCCGGGTGTACGTGCTCCAGGGTCGGGTGCACCTGTACGAGGGGCATGCGCCGGCCGTCGCCGTGCACGGCGTGCGGACCATGGCCGCCGCCGGGATCAGCACGGTCGTGCTCACCAACGCGGCCGGTTCGATCAACCCGGACTTCGGCGTGGGCACACCCGTCGTCCTCTCGGACCACATCAACCTGACCGGCACCTCACCGCTCGTCGGGCCGATGCCGCCCGCACCGCACGATTTCCGGTTCGTCGATCTCATCGACGCCTACTCCCCGCGGCTGCGGGCGCTCGCCACGGCGGCGGACCCCGGCGTGGGCGAAGGTGTCTACGCGGGTCTGCTCGGGCCGAACTTCGAGACGCCGGCGGAGATCGCGATGTTGCGGACCATGGGCGCCGACCTCGTCGGCATGTCGACGGTTCTCGAGTGCATCGCCGCCCGTCACGTCGGCCTCGAGGTGATGGGCATGTCCCTGGTGACCAATCTCGCCGCCGGACTGTCCGACTCCCTCGACCACGAGGAGGTCCTCGCCGCGGGACAGGCCGCCGGTGGCCGGGTCGGGGCCATCCTGCGGGCCGTGATCGACGGGCTCTAGACCGGTGGATCGGGAACTGTTCGCCGCCGCCGGGGACTGGATGGCGGTCGACCCGGATCCCGACACCCGTGCCGAGGTGGAGGCGCTCATCGCCGCCGGGGACGAAGCGGGGCTCGCCGACCGCTTCGGCGACCGGCTGACCTTCGGAACGGCCGGGCTGCGTGGCGAGGTCGCCGCAGGACCGAACCGGATGAACCGGGTGGTGGTCCGCCAGGCGGCGGGGGCGCTCGGACGCCGCCTGCCCGCCGCGTCGCTGGTGGTGATCGGGTTCGACGCCCGGCACAAGTCCGACGTCTTCGCCACGGACACCGCCGAGGTCCTCGCCGCCCAGGGGCACCGTGCGCAGATTCTGCCCGGACCGCTGCCCACACCCGTCCTCGCCCACGCGGTGCTCGCCTGTGGCGCGGCGGCCGGCGTGATGGTGACGGCGAGTCACAACCCGCCCGCCGACAACGGCTACAAGGTCTACTGGGGCGACGGCGCTCAGATAGTCCCGCCCGTCGACGCCGAGATCGAGGCGGAGATCCTCGCCGGAGGTCTTCCACCGCTCGAGACGGGCCCTCCTGCCGACGGTGGTGGGATCGAGCGCGTCGGTGACCAGGCGATTGCCGGCTATGTGGAGGCCATCGCCGGAGCTCTCCCCGGTCCGGCGGTCGAGGACCTGGTCGTCGCCTACACGCCGCTGCACGGCGTGGGCGAGGCCACGCTGCGAAGGGTGTTCGTCGCGACCGGACTGGACGACCCCCGTCCGACTCCGAGCCAGGCCCGGCCGGACCCCGACTTCCCGACGGTCTCGTTTCCGAATCCTGAGGAGCCCGGGGCGATGGACGCCGTGATGGCCGCCGCTGACGAGGCGGGCGCGCACCTCGTCGTGGCGAACGATCCCGATGCCGACCGGCTGGCGGTCGCAGTGCAGACCCCCGATGGTTGGCGGGCTCTGCGGGGTGACGAGATCGGCACCCTGCTCGCCCACCACCTGTTGTCGGGACTCTCCGCCCTCGACCGTGACCGGTGGGCGGTGGCCACCACCCTGGTCTCCTCGTCGCTGCTGTCGAAGCTGGCCGCTGCGGCCGGGGTGACCTATGTCGAGACCCTGACGGGGTTCAAGTGGATCGCCCGCGCCGGTGACGCCTCGGGCCGTCGTCTCCTGTTCGGCTACGAGGAGGCGCTCGGGTACGCCGTGTCCGACGTCGTTAGGGACAAGGACGGGATATCGGCAGCGGTCGTCTTCGTGCGCCTCGCTGCGGCGCTGCACGCAGAGGGACGCTCCCCGCTCGACCTGCTCGACGACATCTACCGGGATCACGGCGTCCACCTGACCGGTCAGGCGACGCTGCGGTTCGCCGACATCGACATCGCCCGGGACAAGATCGCGGGTTACAGGGCCGATCCGCCGGCAGAGATCGCCGGCGTCGCTGTTGATCGTCGCGTCGACCACCTCAGCGATCCACCGGAGGGGATGATCCCCGCGGACGCCATCGTCGTGTGGCTCGCCGATGGAACGAGGGTGGCGGTGCGACCGTCGGGCACCGAGCCGAAGCTCAAGACCTACATCGAAGTCGTCGTCGCGGTCGCCGACGGTGACCTGGCGGCCGCGCACTCGGTGGCACAGTCGCGACTCGATGCCGTGGCGGCTGCGATGAAGCAGCGCTTCGGCGGTCACTAGCCTCGTCGCCGTGACACAACCACGGACCCACGCCGATGTCCTCGCCGAGACCGTCGAGTT
Source organism: Acidimicrobiales bacterium (assembly GCA_040219085.1). NCBI lineage: Bacteria > Bacillati > Actinomycetota > Acidimicrobiia > Acidimicrobiales > Acidimicrobiales bacterium. The sequence continues at coordinate 45,541 of JAVJTC010000011.1, read as the reverse complement.
CGCCGGCAGGCGCGTCGCGGACGTCGGCTGCGGTGCCGGCGAGCTCGTCCGGTGGCTCCGGGAGCGCGGAGCGGACGTCGTCGGGGTGGAGTGCGGAGAGATCATGCGGGGGCGGGCGCTCGAGGCCGACCCCGATCACCGCGACGACTACGTCGACGGCGTCGGCCAGGACCTACCCCTCGGGGACGACTCCTGTGACGTCGTCATCTACTCGTATTCGCTGCACCACGTCCCGGCGCAGGACATGGACGCTGCCCTCGCCGAGGTTCGGCGCGTGCTGAGACCGGGCGGCACGCTCTATGTGGTCGAACCCGTAGCCGCCGGTCCCCTTCACGAAGTCGTGAAGATCATCGACGACGAGACCGAGGTCCGCAGCCTCGCCCAGGCGGCGCTCGACCGAGCGGTCGACAGCGGGTTCGAGGCCGTTGCGGACTTCCGCTACACGAGTGAGACCCGTATGGCCGATGCCGCGGCGTTCGCCCACGTCGTGGTGGGCGTCAGCCCGAACCGGGCCGAGCGGTTGGCCGAGCATCGCGACGAGTTCGATCGCCGGTTCGTCGAGTACGGGCGCCCGGTCGACGACGGATGGGCGTTCGAGATGGAGAACCACGTACGCGTCCTGCGTCGCGCCTGAGTAGCGCCGCCGGCTCCCGGCGTGGGCTCACGGCCGACGGTCGGTTCGGGAACTGTGCGGTTTCACGACTTCGGGCCCTGCTCGGCGGATGCCGGGACTTCTAGGGTGGAAGCATGGCTCGGATCGTGGATCACCTCAGACCCGGCTCCGGCGAACCCCGGTCGCTGGGTTGGCTCGGCTTCCTGGGGTTTCTCGGCGTCACGGGTTTCACGACGAGCCCCTGGTTCTTCGCCTTCTTCTCCTTCTTCGCGTTCTTCCGCTACTTCCTGCCCAGGCGCACAGAACACCGCCTCTGACAAGAAGATCGCGGGCGCCGCCGGCTCAGTTCAGGCCGAATTGGCGGTCGCCGGCGTCGCCGAGGCCGGGGACGATGAAGGCCTTGTCGTTCAGGTGACTGTCGATCGACGCCGTGAAGATGGACATCGCCAGGCCGTCGTCACGTACCGCGTCGAGTCCTTCGGGCGCGACGAGACAGCACACCACGGTGATCGCTCCGCAGTTGGAGTCGTCGAGGAGGTGACAGGTGTGGAGCAGGGACCCTCCGGTGGCCAGCATCGGATCGAGAACCAGCACGCGCCGACCCTCGAGATCGTGCGGGACGGTGTTCACGTACGCGTGGGGCATGTGGGTGATCTCGTCGCGCTTCTGGCCGATGAAGCCGACTCGGGCGTTGGGAAGGCACGACAGCGCGCCGTCGAGCATGCCGAGGCCCGCCCGCAGGATCGGCACGATGATCGGCGGCTCGTTGACCTGGACGCCCTTGGCCGGGGCGAGCGGTGTGTCGATCTCGATGGTCGCCACCGGCATCGAGCGGACCGCCTCGTAGACGAGGAACGCCGACAGTTCGTCGAGGTTGCGCCGGAACTCGGGTCGCTTGGTGTCCTTCTTGCGCAGGCGCGTGAGGCGTTCGCGCACGAGCGGATGGTCGATCACGTTCACATCCATGGGCCCGAGGCTACTGTCCGACCGTGAGTGACGCCCCGGCCGGCCCGGCTCCCCGTGATGAGTCCCGCGCCCGCCCCTTCGTCCTCGGCGTCGACCTGGACGGCGTGTGCTGTGACCACACGGTGGCCTTCCGACGGATCGTGGCGCTCGAACGTGGTGTGCCGGAGGCCTCGCTCCCGCTCGAGCGGTCGTGGGGATTCGAGGAGTGGGGTCTCGACGACGAGACCTTCACGGAGCTGAACCGACTGGCTGTCGTCGAGCACCGGATGTTGCGCGACGCGCCGGTGATGGAAGGGGCGTCCGACGTCCTGTGGCGCCTGTCCGACGCAGGCGTCTGGATCCGGATCATCACCCACCGCCTCTATTCCAACTGGGGCCACGCGACCGCTGCCGGTGACACCGCCCACTGGCTCGACCAGGCACGCATCCCCTACCGCGACCTGTGCTTCGTCGGCGGCAAGACGGCCGTCGATGCCGATGCGTACATCGAGGACGCTCCCCACAACGTCGCGGCGATCAGGGCCCAGGGGCGCACAGTCATCGTCTTCGATCAGCCCTACAACCGTGAACTGCCCGGACCCCGGGCACGGAACTGGGCGGAGGTCTCCGAGATGGTCACCGAGCTCGTCGCTGCCCACAACGGTGGGGTGCAGACCCAGCTCCCGGGCATCGACGCCGGGGCCGATCGCCTCGACCGTCGTCTCGGGCAGGGTTGAGCCCCCACCTCAGCAGGGGAGTACCACCACCGGGACGCTCGCCGTGCCGACGTTGCTGCGGGCGTCGACCGCCCGGACCGAGATCGTTGAACCGGCGACGCCCGGCGTGACCGTGCCGGAGTAGTTCGGATAGGTGCCCGACATGGGTCCCGCCAACACGCCGTTGACGAAGATCCCCGGCGGAAGTGGTCCGGGGTTCTCGTCGCTCACCGTGGCGACGATGGCAGCCGGAGCGCTGGCACAGATGGTCGACGTCACGGGGTTCACGCCGGCGGTCACGATCGGTGGCTCCTCCAGCGTGCCGACGACGTTCGCCGTGGCGGTGGTGCCCTGGGCGACCACCGCGAGCACCGCCGCATGGGTGCCCTCGGCCAGCCCGGCGGGATTCCCGGAGATGCTCAGCGTGGCCGTCTGGCCGGGGGGGAGCACGCCCGATGTCGGTGCCACGTTGTACGCCCCGGCCGAGAGGCCATCGATTCCGGCTGCCCATGTCGCCACGGCGGTCCCGTCGTTGAAGAGGGTGACGGTCCTCGGCGTCGTCGAGATCGGGTTGAAGGTCACCGTCGCAGTCGACAGGTTCAGAACGGCGCCGCCGGGGGTGGCCGTCGGGGTCGCCGTGGCGGTCGGGCGCGGCGTGGGGGTGGGCGTGGGGGTGGGCGTGGGTGCCGCGGTGGGCGTGGGGGTGGCCGTCGGGGTGGGTGCCGCAGTCGGCGCGGGTGTCGTGGTCGCTGTCGGAGTCGCCGCGACCGTGGGCTCCTCGGTGGGCTCTTCGGTCGGTTCCTCGGTGGGTGTGGTCGTCGGGGTGGGTGTGGGGGTCGGCGTCGGCTCGTCGGTGGGTGTCGGCGTCGCCGTCGGAGTCGGTGTGGTCGGGGCCACCTCCGTCGGTGTCGGAGTGGGCGCTCCGGAGACCGTGGTGTCGTCGCCGCCGTCGTCGCCGGCCGTCAACAGCAGGAACCCGACCACGATGACGACGATGCTGGCGGCGATGGCCAGCCAGTGCACCGGCCGGCCCGGAAGTGCCGACCCGGAGCGCTTGCGCGGGCGACGGGCCCGGCCACCGCCACCGGACTGAGCCAGCAGCGCAGCTGCGATCTCGAGGTCCGACATCGGCTCTCCGCCGCCCGCTGCCAGGCCACCGGACGTCCCGGTGCCGGCGCTGCTCCCGCCACCGGCGGCGGACAGGGCGCCGGCCAGCACCCGGTCCCGAAGGAATGCGGGGGCCGGGACGACGAGAACGGCGGGCATGAGCTGCCACGGGAGGGCCACCGTGCCGCGGGTGTTCTCACAGATCTCGCAGCCGTTGACGTGGCGGGTGACCCGCGAACGCGTGTCGACGTCGAAACGGCCGTCCCAGTCTGCGAGCAGGGCGGCCAGATCGTCGCAGTCGTCGCGGCCGAGCCGTGCGACGAGGAGGGTGCCGAGGGCCTTGCCCATCCGGTCCCGCATCCGCGACGTGAGGACGTGCAGGTGCGACGGCTCGACCTCGAGGACCTCGGCCATCTCGTCGGTGTCCATGTTCTCGCGCAACTGCAGATCGAGCAGTTCGCGGTCCCGGTCCGTGAGCGATTCCGCCGCGGCCCAGACGATCTCGCGGAGTTCGTGGCGTGCGATTCCGGTCGACGGATCAGCCACGTCGGCCTCTTCGGACGCAAGGAGGTCGTCGTCGAGCACGACCCGCGACCGGGCACGGCCCCGATTGGTGATCTCGTTGCGCGCGATCGAGTACAGCCAGGGCCGCAGCCGCTCGGGATCTCTGAGCTGTCCGAGCCTGTCGAACGCCTTGAGGAACGTGTCCTGGGTGGCGTCGGCTGCGTCCGCATCGCTTCGCAGGGACTGCATGCAATACGAGTGGATGCGGTCGGCGTAGGTGTCGTAGAGCTCGCCGAACGCGTCGGCGTCCCCGGCGCGTACCCGGTCCACCAGCGCTGCGTCGTTGCTCATCGAGGTCCTCCCGCATGCCAGTGAGACGGCGTAGCGGCGCACCCATTACACCCCAACGGAGGGGAGTTCTCCCAGGCAGGACCTTCTCGGGCGGACGGCGAAGGGGAGATCGGGAAATTTCCGGATGTGGGGTGTAAGGACCGTCGGGGGAGCCCGTCTCAGTGGTGTCCGAACGGACGAACGACCACCGGAAACCACACGAAGAGGTAAGTGAGATGACGAACCCCACGATCCAGATGCCCCACCCGGCCGACGCCTTCGCAGAGATGGACGCGGCCGTCACCCGCCGGCGCTACATGGCGGCCGCCGCTGTCGTCGCCGTGCTGGCCGTTCTCGGCGCCGTCGTCGGTTTCGCACTGTCGGCAGGCGGGGCGGACTCGCTGTTGGACGAAACCGACGACACGACCTCGACCGACGGCTCGGCCGACGGCGGTGACCCGGGGACCCTCGAGGTCGGCACCTCCGATGGCGACGACACCGACGACGACGACGGTCCCGCAGCGGGGGACGACGAGACCGACGCCGACGACGAGGACGGCCCCGATGCCGGCGACGTGGACGACGAGGACTCCGCCGCTGGCACCGACGACGGCACCGATGACACGGCCGACGGTGGGGACTCCTCATCTGGTGGTGCAGCCGTGCCGCCGGCCCCTGCGCCCGATCCGACGCCTGCGCCGACGCCCGATCCCACCCCGGTGCCGCCGGTTGTGGCTCCGGCTGAGCTCGTGGTCGCTCCGACGGTTCCCCTGGGAGCGCTCACCACCGGCAGCTTCGACATCACCAACGCCGGCGAGGCGGACCTCACCATCGGATTCGGTGTCGTCGACCCCGAACTCGAGATCACCGGTGACACGGCCACGGCGCTGCCCGGCGGCGCCACCCGGAGCTTCGACGTTTCGGTCGACACCTCGGGCTTCGGGCCCGGACCGTGGAGCATCGGCTTCGACGTCCTCACCAACGGCGGTGACGCGAACGTCGACGTGACCGGGACCAAGTTCGTCCTCGTTCCGCTCGGGCCTGTTCTGACCGGCCCCGAGGTCCTCGACTTCGGCAACTCGGGTCAGGCGACGCTGACCGTGGAGAACATCGGCACGGAGACCGTGCAGGTGCCGGTCCTGTTCCCACTGCCGGGCAATCCCGTCACCGTTCTGGGTGCGCCGGCCTCCATCGCCCCCGGTGAGACCTACGACTTCACGGTCAAGGTCGACCGGTCGGACTTCGAGTTCGGCGAGTGGACCAGGAGCCTGACCATCCCGAACAACGGCGAGAACCTCCAGGTCGACCTCGTCGGGGTCAAGGAGTTCATCATCATCCCGATCGACCTGGACGTCGAGCCCGCAGCCTTCGTCCAGGCTCCGGTCGAGTCCGGCACGGCCGTCATCCCGATCGGCAACGCAGAGGGTGGACCCGTCGAGGTGGACGTCACCTACGGTCCCGGCACCTGGGGCCCGGCGACCCAGTTGGTTCCCGCAGGCGGCGGCGTCCTCGTCGTCCACTTCCCGGCGCAGGATCTGCCTCCGGGAGTGATCCAGATGCGCACCGTCACCATCGAGTGGTTCGGTGGCTCCCAGCAGGTGATGATCACGACGATCGGCACCTGAGCCTCCCCGGGTCGTTCCCCGGTGGTCGGGGCGGGTTCCCTGCGGGGGACCCGCCCCGTTGCGCGTCCCGGGCCCGCTGTCGTGTCGGATTCCGCCGGTGCGCCGGCCAGGCCCGAACTAGCGTGGCGGGATGGACGATGCAGTAGGCACCCGCGTGGCCGTGCGAACCCCACCTCTGATCCGTGGCGGCGATGTCACGACCGTCCGGACGCCTGCGGGACCGCTGAGCATCGCATGGGACGGGGAGGCCGTCGTCGCGGCGGGGTTCACGACGGACCTCGACCGCCTCGACGTCCCGGACGGGCCGACCGAACCCGTACCGGACACCGTCCTGGACGCGGTCGGCCGCTACTTCGCGGGTGACGTGACCGCCATGGACGAGGTGCCCGTGTCTCAGCGGGGGACCCCCGTGCAGGAGGAGGTCTGGCGGGCGTTGCGCTCCATCGCACCGGGGACCGTCATGAGCTACGGCGACGTGGCCCGTGCCATCGGTCGTCCCCGCGCCGCCCGTGCGGTGGGTTCGGCGTGTGGATCGAACCATGTCGCCCTCTTCGTGCCCTGTCACCGGGTCGTCCGCTCGGACGGAACTCTCGGCGGGTACGGCTGGGGGCTCGACGTGAAAGAGGTGCTCCTGGGCGTCGAGGCCACCGCTGGCTGACGACGTCAGTCGGTGAGGGGCGGCGCAGTCGCGATCAGGGTCGCGAGGCGGGCGTTCGACTCGACGAGAGCGACGTTCGCGGGCAGCGTCGCTCCGCCGGTCGCCGCGGCCACCCGGGCGAGCACCAGAGGTGTCACGGCGCCTCCCCTGACCCCTTCCTCTTCGGCCTCGGCGAGGGCTTCGGCGATGGCCGCGTCGACGACCTCTGCGGTCAGCGCGTCGGCCTCCGGACAAGGGTTGGCGACGAGAACCCCTGTGGTCGCGTGCGCGGCGATGGCCGCTGCGGCCGCGGGATCGTCCACGCGGTGCGAGAGGGGGACGCCCGAGGATCGCACCCAGAACGCAGGGAAGTGGTCGGTGCCGAATCCGATGACGGGCACGCCGAGGGTCTCGAGCACTTCGAGCGTGCGGGGCAGGTCGAGGAACGACTTGGCGCCCGCCGACACGCAACAGACGCGGTGTCGGGCAAGGGCGCCGAGGTCTGCGCTCACGTCGCCGGTGTCGTCGACATCGCGGTGCACCCCGCCGATCCCGCCGGTGGCGAAGACCCTGATTCCGGCCCGGGCGGCGATCGCGAGCGACGCGGAGACCGTGGTGACACCCACAGGCCAGTCGAGTCCGACGGCCACGGGAAGGTCGCGTTCGGCGACCTTGGCGTCGGCGGCGAGGATCCGCTCGTGGTCGGCCACTTCGACTCCCACCCGGACGGTCCCGTCCACGACGGCAGTGACAGCGGGGGTCGCCCCGCTGGCACGGATCACCGACAGGGACCGGTCCAGCGCCTCGGCGTTGTGCGGCGCCGGCAGACCTAGCAGCGAGTAGACCGTCGACTCGAGAGCGACGACGGGGCGGCGCTCCGCGAGCGCGTCGGCGACTTCTTCGGAGAAGCGCACTGCGTCCAGGTCACCGTGGCGCACGGGATGTCTCCTGTCGGTGGAGGTGGGCGGCGGCGGCGGCGTGCCCCGATCGTGTGGCGTCGAGGGCGTCCGCGCCGTTGAGAAAGGCCACGGACCAACCCGCGACGAAGGCGTCGCCGGCTCCCGTGGAGTCCGTGACGTGCTCGACGACGAGCGGCGGCACGCCGGTCGAGTCGACGCCCCTGTGCACCATCGCCGGGGCGTCGCCGCGGTGTACGACCACCGTGCCCGCGAGTTCGCGGACCGGTTGGACCGTCGCAACCAGCTGAGCCTCGTCCTCGTTGCAGTGGACGACCGTCGGTGCGACGGCGGCGAGGCGGGTGAGGAACTCGTCCACGCCGAGCGTGGCGACGGCGCCTGCGGAGGCGATGTCGACGATCACGGGGATACCCGCGGCCAGAGCGCTCGCTGCAAGTGCGGTGACCGTCTCGCGTTCCGGGTCGGCGAGGAACGAGTAGCCCGTCAGGGCGAGGGCGTCGGCTTCGTCGAGGAGGCCGGCGGGCAGCTCCGCCAACTCGGAGGCGGAGGCACGGTCGTTGAGCATCGTCCGCTCACCGCTGTCGTCGACCAGCACGACGATCGTGCCCGTCCGTCCGCCCCGGCTGAGTCTCGGCTCGACATCCGCGGCACGGAGAGCGTCTTCGAGCGCGCGTCCGTCGGCGTCGTCACCGACGTTTGCGACGAAGCGGACGTGGGCACCGAGGCCTGCCGCGGCGACCGCGAAGTTGGCGGCCGCTCCACCGCGACGGTGTGTGATGCGGGCTCGGGTGTCGGTCCCGAGCGCGATCGGGCCGCCCAGCTCGACGACGATGTCGGTCATCAGGTCCCCGACGGCGACCACCGTGGGGGTCATCGCGTCGGTGTCATCGAGCGCAGCTCACAGCGCCCCGTCGGCCATCTGTGCGAGCACGGTCGGGAGTGCGGCGAAATCGTCCAGCTCCACGTAGCCGTTCGCGTGGGCCGCCCGGGTCTGCGCATCGACCGTCTCGAGCTCCCACGTGTACTGCGCGGCGACGTGGATCGCGCGGCCGCCGATGGCAACCACCGGCACGATGTCGGAGCGCATCGAGTTGCCGACCATGACGAAGGTGGCCGGATCGATGTCATGCGCGTCCAGAACTCGCCTGTAGGTGTCGGTGTTCTTCTCAGCGACGATCTCGACCACGTCGAAGTGGTCAGCGAGTCCTGAACCGGCGAACTTGGCCTCCTGGTTCAACAGGTCGCCCTTGGTGATGAGCACGAGCCGGTACTCCGAGGCGAGTGTGGGCACGGTCTCGGCCACCCCCGGCAGCAGCTCGACGGGGTGGTTGAGGATCCATTTGCCCCATTCGACGATCTCGTGGATCTCCCTCGCCGGGACGCGGCTGTCGGTGAGAGTGATGGCGGTCTCGATCATCGACAGCGTGAAGGCCTTCACGCCGTAGCCGAAGATCTCGAGGTTGGAGCGCTCCACGTCGGCGAGAGCGGCATCGACGTCGAGGTCCGGTCCGCAGTACCTGGTCACGAGCTCACGCAACCGGTCGTGTACCGCGGCGAACATGACCTCGTTCTCCCAGAGGGTGTCATCGGCGTCGAGCGCCACCACATCGACGGCGGTCACCGTGCGGCGAGCAGTTCGGCGTAGCCGGGCTTGATGACGTCGTCGATGAGAGCGAGGCGTTCGTCGAAGGGGATGAAGGCGCTCTTCATCGCGTTGATCGTCATCCACCGAAGGCGGGACCAGTCCCAGCCGAACGCCTCGGCGCACGTCGCGAACTCCTGAGACATCGTCGTGGCGCTCATCAGGCGGTTGTCGGTGTTCATGGTCACGCGGAATCGGAGGTCGGTGAGCATCTTGATGGGATGCTCGGCGATCGACGCCGCGGCCCCGGTGTGCACGTTGGAGGTGGGACACAGCTCCAGGGGGATGCGGAGGTCACGGATGTAGGCGGCCAGTGGTCCGAGGACCGGTTCCCCGTCGTCGCCGGTGGTGATGTCGTCGACGATGCGTACACCGTGGCCGAGGCGCTCCGCGCCGCAGTACTGGACGGCTTCCCAGATCGACGGTGGGCCGTAGGCCTCTCCGGCGTGGATGGTGATGTGGAAGTTCTCGCGGTGGATGTACTGGAAGGCGTCGAGGTGACGGGTGGGCGGGTTGCCCGCCTCGGCGCCGGCGATGTCGAAACCGACGACGCCACGGTCACGCCAGCGGACCGCGAGCTCGGCGATCTCGAGTGAACGGGCCGCCGTCCGCATGGCTGTCAGGAGGGTGCCGATGCGGATTCCCCGGCCGGCGGAGCCTTCGGCGAACCCGGCGGTGACGGCCTCCACGACGGCGTCGAGGGACAGCCCGGCCTCCACATGGAGCTCCGGGGCGAAGCGGACCTCGGCGTAGACGACGCCGTCGGCGGCGAGATCCTCGGCGCACTCGCGAGCCACCCGGGCGAGCGCCTCGGGGCTCTGCATGACCCCGACGGTGTGGGCGAAGGTCTCGAGGTACAGGGTGAGGTCCAGGCGATGTGCGCCGCGCACCATCCAGGCGGCGAGTTCGTCCACGTCGGCCGTAGGCAGACCCCGGTAGCCGGTCTGGTCGGCGAGTTCGATGACGGTGGCCGGCCGCACGCCACCGTCGAGGTGGTCGTGGAGCAGTACCTTCGGCGCAGAGCGGATCTCGGTCAGTGTGGGTGTGGTCATGCCGCCACCGTGAAGTACGGCCGTAGGGGCAGGGTGTCGTCCCGCCGGAGCCAGTTGTCCGCGGGGTACTCGGCGGTCGCGTCGATCACGTGCAGCGTGTAGGCGTGGCGGGACCGTTCGGAGCGGTTCGGCTCGCTGCGGTGGGGGAGGGTGCCGTCGAGGACCACCAGCGTGCCCCGGGGCGCCTCCAGCGGGACGAAGCCCTCGGTCGGGTACGGCTCGGGGTCCAGGACCTCGGTCGTGGTGCCGTTGCCGACACGACGGAACCGGGTGCGGGCTCCGAGGCGGTGGCCGCCAGGGAGGGCCCACAGGCAGCCGTTGTCGACCGTCGCGTCGTCGATCGCGAACCACAGGCCCACGACGGACTGCGGTTCGGTCCACAGGAACGTGTGATCACAGTGAGCGATGACCTCTCCGCCGGTGCCGGCCGCCTTGCAGATGTACATGGACTGCAGGGCGGTGGGTTCGGTGAAGCCGAGCGACGCGAGCACATCGGCGAGGTCGGGCGTGTAGGAGAAGGCCTCGAACACCGGATCCCGGTCGTGCATCGCGTGGCCGATCTTGTTGACCGCCCGGTCCTTGGGAACGCTGAGGCGGCCGTCGGCGAATACCCCGTCTTCGAGGAAGCAGCGGATCTCACCGCCGGAGGTGAGAAAGTACTGCTCCTGGGCGTGGGTCTGATCGGTCGTGGAGAACACGGCCGCCGGAACGGTCGTCGGATCGAAGGCGTCGATGATCTCGAGGGCCCGATGCCGCAGTGTCTCGCACCTCTCGGCTGACACGAAGTCCGGGAGCACGACGAAGCCGTCGCGCTCGTAGTCGGCGAGCCGGGTGGCGTCGAGGCCGCTCATCGGCCTATCCGCCCGAGTACGAGCTTGCGGCTGCCGCCGTCGCCGTTCGTCGTGTCGATGTCGTAGGCCTCGTCGAGGGTGTCAACGGCGACGGGGATTCGGCTCTCGTCGTCGGCGTGCAGGGTGAACAGGGGTTGCCCGGCCTCGACCGTGTCGCCTGGCACGGCGTGCCAGAGGACCCCGGCGGCGGCCGCGACCGGATCCTCCTTGCGGGCGCGGCCGGCACCGAGTCGCCATGCGGCGAGCCCGACGTCGAGCGCGTCCAGGCGGGTCAGGGTCCCGGTGTGGGGAGCGACGATCGTCTCGGTCTCACGCGGCTCGGGGAGCGGCGCGTCGGAGTCGCCGCCCTGGGCGGTGATCATGGTGTGCCAGGCGTCCATGGCCCGACCGTCTGCGAGGGCATCAGCCGGGTCGACGTCGTCGATCCCAGCGAGCGACAACATCTCACGCGCCAGGGCGAGGGTGATCTCCACGAGGTCGGCGGGGCCGCCACCGGCGAGCGTCTCGACGGATTCGGCCACTTCGACGGCGTTGCCGGCGCTGCGTCCCAGCGGCGTCGACATGTCGGTGAGCAGGGCGGTCGTGCGCACGCCGGAGTTCCAGCCGAGTGCCACCATGGTCTCGGCCAACTCGGTGGCGTCCTCGAGGGTCTTCATGAACGCGCCGGTACCGACCTTGACATCGAGCACGAGTGACTCGGTCCCCTCGGCGATCTTCTTCGACATGATCGAACTCGCGATGAGCGGGATGGATTCCACGGTCCCGGTGACGTCGCGCAGGGCGTACATCCGGCGATCGGCGGGCGCGAGACCCGACCCGGCCGCGCAGATGACCGCGCCCACATCGCGCAGGACACGGATCATCTCGTCGTTGGACAGAGCGGCCTTCCAGCCGGGGATCGCCTCGAGCTTGTCGAGGGTTCCGCCGGTGTGACCGAGACCGCGCCCCGAAAGCTGGGGGACCGCTGCGCCGCATGCCGCGACGAGCGGGGCGAGGACGAGCGACACCTTGTCGCCGACGCCGCCGGTGGAGTGCTTGTCGACCGTGGGTCGGTCGAGCGAGGAGAGGTCCAGCCGTTCGCCGGAGTCGATCATGCGGGCCGTCCAACGGGCGAGCTCGTCGGGCTCCATGCCGTTGAACAGGATCGCCATCAACAGCGCGGAGGCCTGCTCGTCGGGGAGGGTCTCGTCGGTGAAACCCTCGATGAACCAGTCGATCTGGTCATCGGTCAGGCGCCCGCCGTCGCGCTTGGCGACGATGAGGTCGACCATCGCGTGTGTCATCGGCGGGCTCCCGGTCGGGCGGCTGGTCTCCGGAGGATACGCCCGGCGGGACTACTCGGGCAGGTCGTCCGGGCCGAACGCACCGGGAAGTAGTTGGCCGACCGTGTCCGTCTCGTTGACGACGAGTTCGGCGCCGCCGTGTTCGAACAGGAGCTGGCGGCACCGGCCACACGGCGTCAGGGGCTGGCCGTCACCGTCGGTGACGGCCAGCGCCACCAGACGTCCGCCCCCGGTGGCGTGGAGTTGGGAGACGATGCCGCACTCGGCGCACAGCGTCAGGCCGAACGACGCGTTCTCGACGTTGCAGCCTGTGATGATGCGTCCGTCGTCGACCACCGCGGCCGCGCCGACCGTGAGGCCCGAGTAGCCGGCGTAGGCGCGGGCCGCCGCGGCGTCCGCCTTCGCTGTCAGAGCGGGCCAGTCGATACCGGGGACGGCGCGCTCGGTCACTGGTCGCCCTTGCGGTACTCCAGGCCGTTCGCGGCAGGCATCCGTAGGCGTTTGGCGTAGAAGACGAGCACCACCAACACGGCGATGTTGGGGATCACCGGTGCGAGCTGCTTCGGGACGCTGTCGGTCGAGAGGTACCAGATCAGGAAGCCGACTGACGCGACTGCCAGCATCATCGCCGGCCGGTGGCGTCGGCGCCACAGCATCCACAGCATCCCGGCCGCCAGGCCGAGGCACAGGACCAGCAGCAGAGCGTGCTGGGCGGGGCGGTCACGCAACTGGAGGACGTCGGTGAAGCCGAACAGGACGCCTCCCAGCATGGTTCCCACGGGGCGCCAGTTGCCGAAGATCATCGTCGCCAGGCCGATGAAGCCGCGCCCGTTGACCTGGTTCTCCTTGTAGATACCCGTCAGCTCGGTGACGAGGTAGGCACCGCCGAAACCCGCCAGAGCGCCCGAGATGACGCAGCTGTAGTACTTGTACTTGTACACGTTCACGCCCAGTGAGTCCGCAGCGATCGGGTGCTCACCAGCGCTGCGGAGCCGCAGACCGAAGGCGGTCCGCCACAAGATGAACACGGTGAGCGGTACCAGGGCGAACGCCACGATCGTGAGCAGCGAGAGGTTGGCTGTGAAACCGCGTGCGATTCCGGCAGCCGTCGACACGAAGAACCAGTCCCAGCTCTCGATGCGCCCGAGGATGTCAGGTCCGTCGAGACCTCCCGAGAGGAGTGGGATGTCGATCCTGCGCGCGGCGTCGACGCTCGGGGACTGGCTGATCGAGCCACCGTCGTAGTCCGAGAAGATCTCGCCGGCGAGGAAGCGCGTGACGCCGGGGGCCATCAGGTTGATCGCGACGCCGGAGATGATGTGATTCACGCCGAAGCCGACGGTGGCGACGCCGTGGATGAGGCCGAACACGGCGCCGCCGAAGGCGCCCAGCACAGCTCCCCACCAGGGGCCGAACTCGAGTGCGCCGTAGGCCCCGCACCACGTCCCGATGACGAGCATCCCCTCGAGACCGATGTTGATGGTTCCCGAACGCTCCGCCCACACCCCACCGAGGCCGGCCATGAGGATCGGCACGGAGTAGCCGAGCGCCGTGGACCACGTGCCGCTGGACGCGAGTTCGCTGGTGGTCGGGGAGGCGATCTCTTCGGTGATCGCGATGAGCAGGACGCCGAGACCGGCGAAGAGCATCCACGTCATCGGCTTCGACAGCGTGAGGCCACGGCCGGGCGGCGTCGGCTCCTCGGGCGATGCGGGAACGGAGTCGGTCGGTGGCGGGGGACTGGTGATGGTCATGCTCCCAGCCCCTCGGGAATCGGCTCGCCCTGCTTCTTTGCGAGTGCAATGGCCGCTCGACGGGTTTCGTCCGCCTCCCGGCGACGCCTCACGACCTCGTAGACGATGACGGCGGCGAGAACGATGATCCCCTGCATGATCGCGATGATCTCCGGTGGCGCCCCTGCCTCGAACTGCAGCGACGCGCCGGTCGAGTCGAGAAAGGCGAAGATGAGCGCCGCGACCATGATTCCGCCGGGGTGGTTGCGTCCCAGCAGTGCGACGCCCAGTCCGAGGAAGCCGAGGCCCTTCGTGAACTGGAGTCCGTAGGCGTAGTCGACGCCCAGGATCTCGGGGAGGCCGATGAGGCCGGCGACGGCGCCCGACAGCACCATCGCCTGGATGACCATCCGGGATTCGGCGGCCCCACTGACCTCGGCGGCGAGCGGATTCATACCCGAGGCCCTCAGGTCGTACCCGGCGGTGGTCCGGTTGACGTAGAGGTGGAAGAGGACGCCGACGATCGCCGCGACGATCACGAAGCCGAGGACACTGCGTCCTGCGCCGATGTCACGGGTGAACCACTCGACGAACCTGTTGAGCTCGGGGAAACGACCCGACTCGGGGATGGTCTTGGTCTCGGTGTTGAGCGACGCGTCGGGTTCGTCCCACCGCGGGAGTAGGTAGGCCACGACGAAGCCGACGCCGATGGCGTTCAACATGATCGTGGAGATCACGATGTGGACGTTGCGGGTGACGGCGAGGATCGCCGGGATGAGCGCCCACACGGCGCCCGAGGCCATTGCGACGAGGATGATCACGAGGAGATGGAGGGGAGCCGGAAGGTCGATCTCGGCGCCGGTCTTGGCAGCCAGTAGCCCGGCGACGATGTACTGGCCCTCGACGCCGATGTTGAAGATGTTCATCCGGAAGCCGATGGCGGCGGCGACCCCGGCGATGTACAGCGGCGTGGCCCGGTTGACGATGTCGACCATGACCTCGAGGCGCGTGGCGGCCTCGAACATCGTCGAGTAGGCGGTCCAGGGGTTGTTGCCCGAGACGGCGAGGATGACCGCTGCGATCCCGAAGCCGATCACGAGCGACGCGGCCGGCGCCGCGGCGGTGTAGCCGATCCGTCGCAGGATCATGCCGCCCCCTCCACGGTCGCGCCGGTCATGTGAGCGCCGAGGTCCCGCGGCGTCACCGTGTCCGGGTCCAGTTCGGCGACGAGACTCCCACGCAGGATGACCAGGAGTCTGTCCGAGAGCCCGATGAGCTCGTCGAGGTCCGCCGAGACGAGCAGCGTCGCCAGTCCCTCGGCCCGGGCGTCCCGGAGCAACTCCCACACCGTGGCCTGGGCTCCGACATCGATGCCCCGGGTCGGGTGTGCCGCGATCAGGAGTTTGGGCTTGCGGACCATCTCGCGGCCGATGATCAGCTTCTGCTGGTTGCCACCCGAGAGCGCATGGGCCGGGACGTCGGCACCGGGTGTGCGCACGTCGTAGCTGGCGATGACCTCGTCGGTCGCCTCGTGCGCGGCCTTCGGATCCAACCAGAAGCCGTGGCGGGCGTAAGGCTCGGCGCCCTGGTACCCGAGCATCGTGTTCTCCCACAGCGGCGCCTCGAGGAGAAGGCCCCGACGGTGGCGGTCTTCGGGGATGTAGCCGATCCCGGCTTCGCGACGGCGCCGGACGTTCCAGTCGGCCATGTCCTCGCCGCCGAGCTCGATCACCCCGGAGGTGACCGGGCGCAGGCCCAGAAGGGCATCGACGAGTTCGCCCTGGCCGTTCCCCTCGACACCGGCGATGCCGACGATCTCACCCGCGTGGATGGTCATCTCGACATCGTGGACGACGGCGCGGCCGTCCTCGTTCGCAACAGTCAGGTCATGCACCGACAAGACGACCTGATCGGTGACCGTCGACTCGCGGGTCTGGGGGGAGGGGAGCTCGGAGCCGACCATCATCTCGGCCAGATCCCCGGCGGTGACGTCACCGGGCTTCACGGTCCCGACGGTCTTCCCCCTCCGGATGACCGTGATGGAGTCGGATATCTCGAGGACCTCGTCGAGTTTGTGGTCGATGAACAAGATGGTGTGGTCGTCGGCTTTGAGCTCCCGCATGTTGCGGAAGAGCTCCTCGACCTCCTGGGGGACCAGAACGGCTGTGGGCTCGTCGAGGATGAGGATCTTCGCGCCGCGGAACAGGACCTTGATGATCTCGACCCGTTGACGTTCGCCCACCTCGAGGGATTCGACGAGATCGTCGGGGGCGACGTCGAGCCCGTAGTTCTCCGACAGTTGCGCGAGCTTCGCGCGCGCCCCGTCGAAGTCGATCGTCCCGTGACGTCCCGGCTCTGCGCCGAGGATCACGTTCTCGAGCACGGTGAGCTGATCGGCGAGCATGAAGTGCTGGTGGACCATGCCGATGCCGGCGGCGATGGCGTCCTTGGGGTTCTTGAAGTGCACCTCGGCGCCGTCGATGAGCATCCTGCCCTCGTCGGGCGGTTGCATCCCGTAGAGGATCTTCATCAGCGTCGACTTGCCGGCGCCGTTCTCGCCGCAGATGGCGTGGATCTCGCCGGGGGCGACCCGCAGGTTCACGTGATCGTTGGCGATGACGCCGGGGAACCTCTTGGTGATGTTCTCGAGAACGATCTTGTCCGTCATCACCGGCCCGTCGGGTTCCTCACAGGTTGCTACCGAAACGCACGTGGGGCCGGACATTAGTCCGGCCCCACGATGTCATGCTGGTTCAGCCCTACTCAGGTCATCAGAGTTCGGCTGGGACCACGATGTCGCCCGCGATGATCTGGGCCTTGTAGTCCTCGATCTGCGGGAGGATGTCGTCGATGAAGCCACCGGAGGTGCTGACATCGATACCACCGCTCTCGAGGTCGAATGCGGTGAAGCCTCCGACGAACTCGCCGGCCACCTGCGCCTCGATCGTCGCGTAGACGGCGTTGTCGACCCGCTTGAGCATCGACGTCAGGATGTACTCCTGGACCTCGGGGTCAGCCGTCAGGTACTGATCGGAGTCCACACCGATCGCCCAGACCTTCGAACCCTCGGCCTCGGAGTACTCACGGGCGGCCTCGAAGAGGCCACCACCGGAACCACCGGCGGCGTGGTAGATGACGTCAGCGCCGCTCTCGTACATGGACGTGGCGATGACGCGGGCCGAAGCGGGATCGCCGAAGCCGGAGTCGTCCGGCGGCTCGGAGATGTACTGGACCTGCACCGTGATGGACGGGTCGACCGCGGCCACGCCGGCCTCGAAGCCGGCCTGGAACTTCTGGATCAGGCCGATGTTGACGCCACCGATGAACCCGACGTTGCCGGTCTCGGACTTGAGCGCGGCGGCCACGCCGACCAGGAACGAGCCCTGCTCCTCGGCGAAGGAGATCTGGGCCAGGTTGTCCGGGGCATCGGGCACGAACACGTCGATACCGGCGAAGTTCGTGTCGGGGTTGTTCTCCGCCACGGTGCCGATGGACTCGGCGAACAGGAAGCCCACGCCGAAGACGAGGTTGGAGTTCTCCGCGGCGAGCTGAAGCAGCTCAGGGCGGTTCGAGCCGTCAGGGTTCGGGGTGGCCTCGTTGAACGAGATGCCGAAGTCCTCGACGGCGCGGTCCACGCCGGAGGCGGCCGAGTCGTTGAACGACTGGTCGCCACGGCCGGTGGTGTCGAAGACGAGACCGATCGTGGTGTCGCTGCCGTCCATCATCGGCTCGTCGCCGTCGTCGGAGGGCTCTTCGGTGCCGTCGTCGGAGGGCTCTTCGGTGCCGTCGTCGGTGGGTTCAGCGGTGCCGTCGTCGGAGGGTTCTTCGGTGCCGTCGTCGGAGGGCTCTTCGGTGCCGTCGTCGGATGGTTCCGTGGTGCCGTCGTCACCGCCGGCCGAGGTGTCGTCGTCGTCGTCGCCGCAGGCCGCGGCGATGAGACTGAACGCCAACAACAGCCCGAGCAACATCATCAATCGCTTGCGCATTCGTTCTCTCTCCTTCCACACGGCGGCGGTACAGCCGCGTGGACGTCAATATGTGTAGTTGGGTGACCGTAGTCGCCGAACGAGCAGTTCGTCGGTCGCAGTCGCCCCTGTCACATGGTCGTCACACGCCTGTCACGGCACGTGTGGGCGATGGTGGAGAGGGCGGTAGCGGCCACGGACGCTGGACCGGTGGGATAACGAGCGTTATCGTCGCCATGTGAGCGCCCCGGGTCCAGGGTCTTCTGTCATGATCGACCAGACGGCCACGTCGCCGGACGGGCCCGGCGACGACCTCGGTGTCTCCCTGGTTGCAGCGGCCGCGCAGCTTTTCGCGGAACGCGGCTACGAGCGGGCCGGCGTGGCCGACATCGCCGCCCGCGCGGGCGTCACCACGGGCGCCATCTACTCGCGATTCGACGGGAAGGCGGCGCTGCTCGCGGCAGCGGTGGACGCCAACCTCACCCGAGACCTCGCTGAACTGGTACGCCTCGACCTCGAGCCCACCGAGATCCTCACCCGTCTCGGCGAGGGACTCGTCAGCGGCGACGTGGGGGCCAACTCCCTCCTGCTGGAGGCCTTCGCCCTGGCCCGGCGTGAACCTGCGTTCGCCGACCTCCTGCGCCAACACGTCGATGAGGCGGGCCGACGCCTGGGCGACCTCGTCGAGCGGGCGAAGCTCGCCGGCACGGTCGACGTCACGGTCGACACGGCGGCGGTCGTGGCGTTCTCGCTGTCACTCGCCTTCGGGTCGGCACTCATCGCCAGTGTCGGCGTCGCCACCCCCTCCCACGACGGGTGGGACCAGCTGATCGGCCGGCTCGTCGCGGCCACCGCTGCGGCCGGGGGTGACGATGCGACGTAGCGACGCCGAGATCCTCGGCCGTGCCTGCGTCGACGACGTCGACGCGATCGTCGCCGCATGCGAGACCGCCGCCGGCGACGGGGCCGGTCTGCACGCTGTTGCGGATCCGGCGCCCGCGACATTCACCTGGGACTACGACAAGGGTGCGAGGCCCCGGCTCGACCGGCTCTACGAGAAGGCGAAGGTCTCGCAGTGGAACGCGTCGACCGATCTCGACTGGTCCATCGAGGTCGACCCGACCACCATCCTCGGTCAGATGGAAGAGGAGCTGCCTCCCACGCGCGACGACATCGCAGGTGACCGGTCCTCGCCGTTGCACAACTGGGGAGACGCCGAGTGGGAGCGCTTCGGTGTCGAGTCCGTCGTGTGGCGGATGAGCCAGTTCCTCCACGGCGAGCAGGGCGCGTTGTTGTGTACAGCCAAGATCGTCGAGACCGTGCCGTGGATCGACGCGAAGTTCTATGCCGCCACCCAGGTCGTGGACGAGGCCCGCCACGTCGAGGTCTTCGGCCGGTATCTCGAAACCAAGCTCGGTGACCGTTACCCGATTTCGCCGCACCTCGGATCGCTCCTCGACGAGATTCTCTCCGACAGCCGTTGGGACATGACCTACCTCGGCATGCAGATCATGGTCGAGGGACTTGCCCTGGCCGCCTTCGGCTTCATGCGGGAGGTCACCGCCGAGCCGCTGCTGCGTGAGCTGCTCCGACTGGTCATGCGCGACGAGGCCCGCCACGTCGCCTTCGGTGTCCTGTCGCTGTCGGAGGTCTACGAGCAGCTGAGCGCCGCCGAGATCCGCGAGCGCCAGGAGTTCGCCTTCGAGGCGGCCGTACGGATGAGGGACCGCTTCCTCCAACAGGAGGTCTACGAACGCATGGGGGTCCCCGTGCGTCCGATGGTGGAGCGGATGCTCGCCCTGCCGCCGGAGCGCCAGGCGTTCCAGCGGATGCTGTTCTCGAAGATCGTCCCCAACTGCTCCAAGCTCGGCCTCCTCGACGCCGGCGACGGCTGGCTACGTACGAAGTTCGGTGAGATCGGCGTGCTCGAGTTCGAGGACTGGCCCGACACCGAGGCGGAACTCGATGCGTTCAGTGTCGGCCCCCGACCGCCGATGAGTCCTCGATGAGCTACGAGACCTTCGAGATCAGGGGCCACGGCGCGGACGGGAAGGTCGCGCACCTCGTGCTGAACCGTCCCGACGAGCTCAACTCGATGACGCCTGCGATGTGGCGTGAGCTCCCCGCCGTCGTGGAGCGCATCTCCGCGTCGGGGCGGGCACGGGCGCTGGTCATCTCGGCCGAGGGGCGCCACTTCTGTTCGGGGATGGACCTGGCGGTCTTCACAGGTTCCTCCGACGAGCCGTCTCCGTTCGAACCGGCCACTGCCGCGAGTGGCGCGGCGCGGGGACTCGCGTTCGCGCACCTGGTTCGTGAACTCCAACATGCGATCTCGACGGTCGAGCACGCGCGGATGCCGGTCCTGGCCGCCATCCAGGGGGGGTGTGTCGGCGGAGCGTTGGATCTCGCGGCCGCCTGCGACATGCGCTACTGCACGACCGACGCGTTCTTCACCGTCCAGGAGACGAACATCGGCCTGGTCGCCGACCTCGGTTCGCTGCAGCGACTGCCCGGCCTGATCGGTGACGGCATGACGCGTGAGCTCGCCTACACGGGACGACGCCTCAGCGCCGACGAGGCACTGCGGCTCGGACTCGTCAACGCCGTGTTCGAGGACCACCGCCGACTCGTCGAGGGTGTGCTCGCCATCGCCGCCGAGATAGCGACGAAGTCCCCGGCGGTCGTGCACGGGTCGAAGGTCGCGGTTCGCTACGCGCGGGACCACGGGGTGGTCGAGGCCCTCGACCATGTGGCGCTGTGGCAGGCGGGGATGCTCTCGCCCGAGGAGATGGCCGAGGCGATGACCGCCCATGCCGAAGGACGCGACGGCGACTTCGCCGACCTCCCACCCGAACGCCCCGTCTTCTGAGGGGATCGCCCGAAACTCGCTCAGTCGAGGACGATGTCGCTCAGCGTCACCAGCGTCGACGCGATCCATCCGCCCATCGCGGAGAAGTGCTTGTCCAGGGTGGAGCCGTCCCCGAGCGCCTCCTCGTCGAGGGGGTAGCTGCCCTCGTAGGTGACCTCGACGGCATGGCTGACCGCGTCGAGTCCGTCCGTGTAGGAGGCCTCGATGGTGGGGCCGGACCGGTCGAGTTCCTCGGTGCCGAGGATGGGGCTCACGGCCGGCATGGCTGCCAGGAGGCGCTGAGGGTCCGGTGGCGAGTCGAGGCTCTGCACACGGTAGGTCACCTCGACGTCGATCCTGGGGGGTTCGTCGATCTCGGTCCCGAGGATCCAGTCCCGGTACGCGGTCTGTGACCAGGTCGTCCAGTCGAGGCGCACGTCGGCGCGTGCCCGGGGAGGTGTGCCCTCGCCCGGCAGCCCGTAGGTGGTCTCCCACGTGATGTCGCCGAGGAGGACGTCGGCCTGGAAGCGCTCCTCGAGAGCCTGGCGTTCGAGGCGGGCCTCTTCCATCGCCACCCGTAGCGCGTCGATCGCGTCGGTGAAGACGTGGTCGAGCATCTCTGCGACCCTACCCGCCTGGACCGACATCACCCGCGGGGAACAGCATCACCCGTCGGGAGGGCATCGTGAGGGCACGGCCCCGACATTGCGAACGCGGGTGGTTGCCGGTGTACTGGTGCACCAGCCGAAGCCGACCCCCCGGACCATCCGATGCTCGTCGCGCAGATCAGTGATCTCCACGTATCGACCGACGGGTCCCTGGTGCGGCGGTTCATGGACACCAACGTGTGTCTCGAGGCGGCCGTCGGCGCGCTGAACCGTTTCGCCCCCCGGATCGACCACGTGGTGATCTCAGGGGATCTGGTGGAGGACGCGACGGCACAGGAGTACGAGATCCTCTTCGATCTGCTCGATCCCCTCGAGATCGATGCGACCCTCATGCCGGGGAACCACGACGACGCCCGACTCCTCGCAAGCCTCGCCCCGCCCCGCTACCGACTGGCCGGGACGCAGGCCCCGCTGCACCAGCAGGTGGACCTCGGCGAACTGGTCGTCCTCGCAATCGACACGAGTCACGTGAGCACCCAGGCCGCCGTGTTCGACGAGTCCCACGTGGCATGGCTCGACGAACGACTGACGGATCTGGCCGGCCGACCGGTGATCGTGTTCACCCACCATCCGCCCTTCGCCACGGGCATCGAGTTCATGGACCGCTTCGGCATGACCCACGAGTCGCGCCGCCTGCTGCGGATGGTCCTCGAGGCCCATCCCAACGTGCTACGGCTGGCGTCTGGTCACATCCACCGGTCCATCCACACATCGCTCGGCGGGGTGCCGGTCAGCGTGTGCCCCTCCACCGCGCACCACATCGGCCTCGGGCTGGACGGGCTGGGCGCCTGGCTGAGCGCGGAACAGCCCGGGTTCCACCTCCACTGGTACGACGGGGAGGCGCTCACCACGCACCTCGCACCCATCGACGACGTCAAGACCTTCGACCTCGGCGACATCTGAGCCGGGGTCGCCTGCCGTCGGGGTGATGGCACCCGACGGCGGGAGGGTCAGGAGTTACGACCCGCGTTCGGCTTGCGGCCGTGGTTGGCCTTGGAGCGGCGGGCCTTCGCCCTTCTCTTCTGCGTCTTCTTCGACATGGGTGCGGAGGGTAGCGACTCAGCCGTGCGATGCCGTCCAGGCGAGGAGTTCATCGGCGTCCATCGTGTTCACGACGGCTGCAGGTTCGACCCCGGCCCGGGTGGCCTTGTCGGCGCCGTACGCGAGCCATTCGAGCTGACCGGGGGCGTGGGCGTCGGTGTCGATTGCGAAGCGGCACCCCCACTGCGCTGCCGTCCGGATCATGTCGTCGGGAGGGTCCAGTCGCTCGGGGCGGCAGTTGATCTCGACCGCGGTGTCGAAGCGGGCGCACGCGGCGAAGACGACGTCGGCGTCGAAGTCACTCGGCGGGCGGCCGCGCCCGACCACCTTGCGGTTCGTCGGATGTCCCAGCACGTCGGTGTGGGGACTCGCCACGGCCGAGACGAGGCGTCGGGTCATCTCGGCGGGCGGCATCGAGAGCTTCGAGTGGACGCTGGCGACGACCAGGTCCAGGCGCGCCAACATCTCCCCCGAGAGGTCCAGCGTGCCATCGGCGAGGATGTCGACCTCCATTCCCGTGAGGATGCGGAACGGTGCCAGCCGGGAGTTGAGCGACTCGATCTCGTCGAGTTGCGCCGCGAGACGTTCCTCGTCGAGGCCGTGGGCGATCGTCAGGCGCGCCGAGTGGTCGGTGACGACGATGTAGTCGCGGCCGAGGGAGGTTGCCGCGTCGGCCATCGCGTCGATCGGCGCGCCGCCGTCGGACCACACCGAGTGCGTGTGGCAGTCCCCGCGGAGCCGGGCGAGTAGTTCCCCGCCCACCTCGGCGGTCACCGTCGAGCGCTCCTCGAGGTCCGCGAGGTACGTGCCGGGTCGACCGAGCACGGCGTCGGCGATGACCGAACCGGTGCTCGGACCGATCCCGTCGACGTCCGTGAGCGTGGCGGCCGTCACCCTCGCCGTCAGCGCGGCGTCGCCGAGGTCGGTGACGATCTGAGCGGCGCGCTGGAAGGCCCGCACCTTCGCCGACGGTGCCAGGGAGCGGTCGAGCAGGTACACGCAGCGCCCGAGCGCGCCCAGCGCCGCCGCCACGGGTCCGGGCACTGCGCTCACGTCGGGGGACACGATCCGAGCCTAACGACGACCCGGGTTCGCACGCCGGTACCCTGCGCGCCTCGTGGAGCGCTTCGGATTCGTCGGTCTTCCCAATGCCGGGAAGTCGTCCCTGTACAACGCCCTGGCGGGAGGCGGCGCCCTCGCGGCGCCCTACGCCTTCGCGACCACCGACCCCAACGTCGGGGTGGCCAAGGTGCCCGACGGTCGCCTGGATCAACTGGCCGAGATGAGCGGGTCGCGCAACGTCGTGCCGGCGAGCGTGCAGTTCACCGACATCGGGGGTCTCGTCGAGGGTGCGAGCAAGGGCGAGGGTCTCGGCAACAAGTTCCTCGCCGGCATCCGTGAGGTCGACGCGATCGTCTTCGTGCTGCGGGCCTTCGACGACGCGGACGTCCCCGGTCCCTCCGATCCCCTGGAGCACCTGCGCGTGCTCGAGGTGGAGCTGAGCCTCGCCGACCTGGACTCCGTCGAGCGACAGATCGACAAGACACGCCGCGCGGCCAAGGGTGACAAGACCCTGGCCCCGGTCGTCGCCGCACTCGAGGCAGCGGAGGCGGCCCTGGGTGAGGGCACGCCGCTGTACCGCAGTGACCTGTCCGTCGAAGTGAAGGAACGCCTCGGCCCGTTCTTCCTGTTGACGAACAAGCCCGTGCTGGCCGTCGTCAACGTGGGCGACGGTGATCTGGACCGCATCGACGAGATCATCGAGCCGGTGCAGGCCGAGCTCGCCGGCGCCGAGGTCGTCGGCATGTGTGTCCAGCTCGAGGCCGAGGCGGCTCAGCTGTCCGCCGACGAACGCGCCGAGATGCTGGAGGGACTGGGGCTCGGCGAAGGCGCCCTGGACCGCTTCATCCACGCCGCCTACCACCGCCTGGGGCTGCGCACCTTCTTCACGACCGGTGAGAAGGAGTCCAGGGCCTGGACCTTCCGGGCCGGTTCGACGGCGCCCGAGTGCGCCGGCGTGATCCACACCGATTTCCAGCGCGGCTTCATCCGCGCCGAGACCATCCGCTGGGACGAACTGCTCGCAGCCGGGTCGTGGCACGCGGCGCGTGACGTGGGCAAGGTCCGTTCCGAGGGCAAGGACTACGTGGCTGCGGACGGCGACGTCATGGAGTTCCGCTTCAACGTCTGAGGTGACGTACGCGGCGGGCGGGGCGGATGACCGAGGTACCGGGCGACGCAGTGACCGCCGACCTGCCCGGGTAGGGCCGAGACGTGTGAGACTTGTGCGATGGCGTGGTTGGTGCGCGGCGACAGGGTGCTCGCGAGCTGCGAGATCGCAGAGCGCTTCGGCGCGCGCACGAAAGGGCTGCTCGGTCGCGACGGCTGCGAGGGGGCGATCCTGTTGACCCCTGCGAGAGGTGTGCACACGTTCGGCATGCGCTTCGCCGTCGACGTCGCGTTCTGTGATGCGGACATGGTCGTCATCGACACGGTCTCGATGCACCGCAACCGCATGGGTCGGCCCAGGCTGCACGCGCGTCACGTGATCGAAGCCGAGGCGGGCTCCTTCGCCCGCTGGGGGCTCGAGGTCGGCGACGAGCTCGAGATCAGACGGTGAGCGGGGTACTCGTCGTCGTCGGCACACCGATCGGAAATCTGGAGGATCTCTCGCCGAGGGGTGCGGCCGCGCTCGCCGCTGCCGACGTCATCGCCTGCGAGGACACGCGGCGTACCGGCCGACTGGTGACGGCGCTGGGGCTCGGTGGAGCGCGCTACCTGGTCGTCAACGAACACACCGAGGCGGACGCGGCTGACGATGTGGTGGCCGAGATCCGCGCCGGCCACAGGGTGGCGCTGGTCACGGACGCGGGAATGCCGGGCGTGTCGGACCCCGGTGAGCGCGTCGTGGCCGCCGTGGCGGCCGCCGGGCTGCCGATGGAGGTCGTTCCGGGCCCTTCGGCTGTCGCGACCGCGGTGGCGGTGAGCGGATTCGGCGGTGGGCGGTTCGTGTTCGAGGGCTTCCTTCCCCGGCGTGGCCGTGCTCGCAGCGAACGTCTCGCCGAGATCGCCGTCGAACGGAGGGTCGTGGTCGTCTACGAGTCCCCGCACCGGCTGGGGGCGACCCTGGCCGACATGGCCGAGGCGTGTGGTGGACGGCGCCGTGTCCTCGTGGCGCGCGAGCTCACGAAGCTGCACGAGGAACTGTGGCGCGGAACCCTCGACGAGGCGCGCGAACACTGGACCGCGGCCCGTGGTGAGGTGGTGATCGTCGTGGAGGGTGCGGCGCCGCCCGCCGAGCCCGACGACGCCGAGATCGCAGCTGCGGTGAGCGCGGAGATCGCCGCGGGGGCCTCGAAGCGGGACGCGGCGCGCGCGGTGGCCGAGCGTCTCGGGGTGGCCCGCCGCCGCGCCTACGACGCGGCACTGGGCGGCTGAGCCGGGTCCCGCGTCGGTCCCGCCCGTAGAATCGGGCCGTGGCGTCCACCGGTCCTGATCCCCGAGACGGCCCCGACGACGGGTCCGGGCAGGACCGCGGCACCGGGCGGATCTCGTTCGCTGACCTGTACGACGAGGCCACGCTGCGCGCGCTCGATGCGGCAGTGGAGGGTCGCCCGGTGGTCGAGCCGCCCCGCGGGGTCGCCGGCATGCCGGCCCTCGCTCTGGCGACGGCACTCGTCAGCGGTGTCCGGGAGGCCTTCGAGCCCGCTGAATCGGAACCTGTTGTGGAGCACGCGGACGACCCCGGCGACGCGCTCGAGCCGGTCACGGTGCTGTTCGTCCCCGGTGACCCCGATGCGACCGTGGCGATCGTGCGGCCCTGGCTGCTGGCGGCGGCCGGGGTCTGAGCGGGTTCTGAGCCGGGACCGCGCGCCGGGCATCCCCGACGCTGTCACACCCCGTCTCTACCGTCGGGGCCATGATCATCGTCACAGTTCTCGCGGTCCTCGCCGCGGTGCTCGTCGCCGCAGCGGTCGCCGCCTTCGTCCTCATGAACCGCTCCCACCGTCGCTCCCTGGAGGACGTGCAGGAGGCCAACCGTGCGGCGCTGGCCTCCATCGCCGCCGACCGTGACGCCGTACTCGCAGCGCTCGATGCCCGCCACGACTTCACCGTCACCGCAGCCGGGTCCGCCGCCGCCGACAAGGCCCTCGAGCTGGCCGGCGCGACTCTCGACGACCGCCTGAAGTCGACGGGGCGTGAGATGGAGCTGCGCCACACCGGCTTCGAGTCGCGCGTCGGCGAGATCTCCGCGGCACTGGAGAAGGTCGGGACTGCCGTCTCACAGCTCCAACGGGAGAGGGCGAGCCAGCACGGCGAGCTGGTCGAGAAGCTGAAGGGTGCGGCCGAGATCACGTCGGCTCTGTCGCTGACCACGGCATCACTGCGCGATGCCCTGGCCCATCCCAAGACGCGGGGCCAGTGGGGCGAGCGCATGGCGGACGACGTGCTGAGGTCCGCGGGCTTCGTCGAGGGCGTGAGCTACCGCCGCCAGACCGCGGGCGCCGCGGGCACCGTTCCGGACTTCACGTTCCTCATGCCCAAGGGCCGGGAGCTGAACATGGACGTGAAGTTCCCTGTCGACAACTACCTGCGTCACCTCGATGCCACCGACGATGCCGAGGCGGAGCAGTTCGCCAAGGCGTTCACGCGAGACGTGCGGAACCGTGTGAAGGAGATCACGACGCGCGACTACATCGATCCGGAGCGCACGGTGGACTACGTCGTGCTGTTCATCCCCAACGAGGCCGTGTACACGTTCCTGCACGAACGCGACAGCGCTCTCGTGGACTGGGCCATCTCCCAGAAGGTCGTTCTGTGCTCGCCGTTCACCCTGTTTGCCGTGCTCGCCGTGGTGCGCCAGGCGATCGACTCCTTCGCGGTGTCGGAGACGTCCGGTGAGATCCTGGACTGCCTCGGGCGCTTCTCGAAAGAGTGGCGCAAGTTCTCGGACCACATCGACAAGGTCGAGAAGCAGTTGGGGACGGTGACCTCGTCCTTCGAGTCGCTGAGCGGCACACGGCGTCGCATGCTCGAGCGTGAGCTCGCCCGCATCGACGACCTGCGTACCGAGCGCGGGCTGGTCGACGACCCCGACGAGACCCTCGTCGCCCGGCCGACGCTGCGCGAGGTCGCCGGGGGCTGAACGACACCGGCGGGGCGTCCGCGGCGCGTGGCTAGGGTGTCGGCCGTGGCCCACTACTACATGACGACGCCGATCTACTACGTCAACGACGCACCCCACGTCGGTCATGCGTACACGACCCTCAACGGTGACGCCGTGTGTCGGTGGCATCGGCTGCTCGGCGACGAGACGTTCTTCCTCACCGGAACCGACGAGCACGGCCTCAAGGTCCAGCGGGCAGCCGAGTCGAACGGGCTCACACCGATCGAGCAGGCCGACCGGACCAGCGAGAGGTTCCGCGAGGCGTGGCGGGAACTCGACATCGCCAACGACGACTTCATCCGGACCACCGAGCCCCGCCACTACGAGGCGGTCCGGACGTTCCTGCAGCGGGTCTACGACAACGGCTACATCTACTCCGACGTCTACGAGGGTCTGTACTCGGTCTCGGACGAGGCATACGTCACCCAGGAGGATGTCGACGAGGGCCGGGTGTCGGGCCAGGTCGAGCAGATGCGTGAGGAGAACTACTTCTTCCGTCTGTCGGCGTTCACCGACCGGCTCCTCGAGTGGTACGAGAACACGCCCGACAACATCGCCCCCGAGGGCTACCGCAACGAGGCGCTGGGACTGTTGCGTCAGGGCCTCGACGACATCTCGATCACGCGCACGTCCCTGTCGTGGGGGGTGCCGGTGCCCTGGGACGAACAGCACGTCTTCTACGTCTGGTACGACGCGCTGATCAACTACGCCACTGCTGTGGGCTTCGGCGCCGACGAGGACGGTTTCGCAGCGTGGTGGCCGTCGGCGCATCACCTGATCGGCAAGGACATCCTGCGCTTCCACTGCGTGTACTGGCCGGCGATGCTTCTCGCCGCCGGGGTGGAGGACCTGCCCCGCTTCCATGTCCACGGGTGGCTCCTCATCGGCGGGGAGAAGATGTCCAAGTCGAAGCTGAATCAGATAGCACCGTCGGACCTGATCGCGGATTTCGGTGTCGACGGGTTCCGCTACGCGATGTTGCGCGACAACCCGTTCGGACCCGACAGCGACTTCAGCTACGAACACCTCATGTCGCGCTACAACAGCGACCTCGCCAACACGTTCGGCAACCTGCTCCAGCGCGTCACCACCGTCGTCGGCTCCAAGTGCGACGGGATCGGGCCGGCTCCGGATGCGGACAGCCCGCTCGCTGCCATCGTGGCGGACGCCTACGCGGCGACGGCGGAGGCGTGGGACCGCGTGCAGCCGGCCATCGCCCTCGAGGCGACGTGGCGCATCGTGCGCGACACCAACGAGTACCTGTCCGACCGTGAGCCGTGGAAGCTGGAGCCGGGCCCCGAGGTGGACACGATCATGGGCGACGCTCTCGAGGCCCTGCGGATCGCGACGATTCTCGCCAGCCCTGCGATCCCGTCCTCAGCGCAGACGGCCTGGGCGCGCATCGGGATGACGGGATCGGTGCTGGACCAGCGTCTGCCCGGTGCCGCGCTCTGGGGCGGCTATCCGGGCGGCCTGGCGGTCTCGAAGGGCGATCCGCTCTTCCCCCGCCTCAAGGGATGAACGGCGACGGCGTCCGTTTCGCCGACAGCCACTGCCACCTCGCCTACGGGCCCGATGACGATCCCGTCGACGTGGCGGTCGCCGCGGCGGCCGAGGCGGGGGTGCTGCGTCTCATCGACGTCGGAACCAACCGGGCCACGTCGCTGGCGGCGCTGCAGAAGGCGGCCGGCCGGGAGGGCGTCTACGCGACGGTGGGCCTGCACCCCCACGATGCGAGCGACGGCACCGAGACGCTGGCCGACCTCGTCGATGCGCCCGGCGTCACCGCGATCGGTGAGTGTGGTCTGGACTACCACTACGACAACTCTCCACGCGAAGTGCAACGTGAGGCTTTCGCGACGCAGGTCGGTTGGGCCAACGAGCGTGATCTCCCGTTGGTGATCCACAGCCGCGACGCCTGGGACGACACTTTCGCGGTGCTCGACGATGTCGGCGTCCCGGCGCGCACCGTCTTCCACTGCTTCACCGGCGGACCCGTCGAGGCAACCAGGGCGCTGGAGCGTGGTGCGCACCTCTCCTTCAGCGGGATCGTGACGTTCCGCAACGCCGCCGATGTGCGGGCCGCTGCGGCGTTGTGTCCCCCGGACCGTGTCCTGGTGGAGACCGACGCGCCCTATCTCGCGCCCGTCCCGAACCGGGGTCGGCCCAACCGCCCCGCATGGCTGCCGTTCGTCGCAGCGGGTCTGGCCGAGGCACGCGGCGAGACGACGGCGTGCGTCGCGGGGCTCACCTGGAGAAACACGGAGCGGGTATTCGGCCTGGGCTGATCGGACCCCGCCGGGACCCCGAAAGGTTGCATTTACGTTACGGAGTCCCTAGTTTGTGCACTTCGTGGCCGTAGAGCGGAGTGTCCCGACCACGGGACCGACGCAGTCCGTCCCCCGAACGTCATCGGGTTCATTCGCGCGCCGCGTCGGTTGGTGGGGCGTCGTCTCGCTGATGACGGTCATCGTGATGGTCGGCGTCATCGTCGTGCAGGCCGACGGAGCGGGCACTCCCCAGCTATCCCCGCCGTCGGAGCCGACCCCCACGGTCGAGCCGACGCCCGAGGTCTCGCCGACCCCCGAATCCGACGACGACGATGAGGTCGCCACCGACCTCCTCGAGACCGCCGCGGATTCTGGCCCCTCGGATTACGACCCGCCTCCGCCGTCGGCCTTCTCGGTCCAGGAAGCCCGCGAAGCGCAGGCCGCGGCTGATGCGGCCCTCGGCTTCGACTTCGGTGTCGAGCCCGAGCCGGCTGTGGCCGCTGCCGACGAGGACCCCGGCGAACCGTCGCCCGAGGCCGCCCTCTCCGTGGCCGCGCCCGTCGAGCCGGCACCTGAGCCCACTGTGGCAGCGGCCGCTGAGCCGACGCCAGAGCCCACTCCGGAGCCCACCCCCGAGCCGACTCCTGAGCCGACGCCAGAGCCGACTCCTGAGCCCACCCCCGAGCCGACTCCTGAGCCGACGCCGGAGCCCACTCCGGATCCGACCACCGCGCCGACACCTCAGCCGACTCCGGACCCGACCGCTGAGCCGTCTGATCCCGGCCTGCCCACGCCTGCGCAGTGGGAGGCGCTGCGCCAGTGTGAGGCGGGAGGCCGCTACGACGCGGTCAACCCCGCCGGCCCCTACTACGGCGCCTACCAGTTCTCCCAGGCGACGTGGAACTGGATCGCCCAGGACCACTACCCGGCCCTCGTCGGCGTGAAGCCCATCGATGCCACTCCCGCCCAACAGGACGCGATGGCCCTCGAGCTCTATCTCCACAACGGCGCCGGTCCGTGGCCCCACTGCGGCGTCCACCTTCTCTGAGCGCACCTGTAGCGACCGGACAGGTCCCGCGATGACCCTGGGAGCCGGCCGGGTTCGAGAGCTCCTCGACCGACACGACGTACGCCTACGCCAGTCCCTCGGCCAGAACTTCGTCGTCGATCCCAACACCGTCGAGCGGATCGTGCGACTCGCGGGGATCGAACCCGGCGACCGGGTCGTCGAGATCGGTGCCGGCTGCGGATCGCTGACCGTCGCCCTGGCGGATGCCGGCGCACGGGTCACCGCGATCGAGATCGACGGCCGCCTGATCCCGGTTCTCGCCGAGGTGCTCGACGGCCTCGCCGTCGAGGTGCTCAATGTCGATGCCACCGGACTGGACTGGGATGCCCTTTGCGGCGATGACCGCTGGGTCCTCGTCGCGAACCTGCCCTACAACGTGGGCACCGGGATCGTCCTCGATGCGCTCGTGGACGCACCTCGGATCGACCGGATGGTCGTCATGGTCCAGCGCGAGGTCGCCGAACGCTTCGTCGCCCCGGCCGGCTCTGCGTTGCGTGGCATCCCGTCTGTCGTGGTCGACCACTTCGCCACAGCGGAGATCGTCGCCCGGGTGCCACCGACCGTGTTCTTTCCGACGCCGCGCGTCGACAGCGCCGTGGTCAGGCTCGACCGGCACGACGACGCGGACGCGTTCGCACGCTGGGTGGGCGTGGAGCCGCTGGTGCGGGCCGCGTTCGGGCAGCGGCGCAAGATGGTGCGCCGGTCACTGGCGGCTCTCGCCGAGCCCGGAGATTTCGTGGCCGCCGACGTGAACGAGTCGGCCCGACCCGAGGAACTGACGGTGGCGCAGTGGCTCCGTCTCGCCGAGGCCGTCGCCGGCGGCGCGTCCTAGGGTCCAAGCGTGACCATCTTCAGGGCCCATGCGAAGCTGACCACACGGCTGCGGATGGCAGGTGTGCGTGCCGACGGCTACCACCTCCTCGACGCGGAGATGGTCAGTCTCGATCTCCACGACACGCTCGAGATCACCGACGGTGACGGCCTCGAGGTGGCTGGCGGATCGCTCGGCGACGCAGCGACCGGACTCTTCGTCCCCGAGACCACCGGGGACAACCTCGTCTCGGCCGCGCTGCAGCTCGTGGAGCGGCGTGCCCGGGTGCGTCTGACGAAGGCGATCGCTCCGGGCGCCGGGCTCGGAGGGGGTTCGGCGGATGCCGCAGCCGTCCTCGTGTGGGCCGGTTTCGACGACCTGGACGCCGCCGGCGGGCTCGGCGCCGACGTGCCCTTCTGCATCGTCGGCGGGCGGGCCCACGTCACCGGCATCGGTGAGATCGTCGAACCGCTGCCATACGAGGAACGCACCTACACCCTGCTCACGCCGCCTTTCGGCTGTTCGACGCCCGCCGTGTATCGGCGCTGGGACGAGATGGGTGCGCCGGTCGGGGAGCGGGGGAACGACCTCGAGCCCGCCGCGCTCGACGTCGAGCCGCGCCTGGGGGAGTGGCGGGACCGGCTGGAGCAGGCGACGGGAGAGCCTGCCAGGCTCGCCGGGAGCGGCTCCACCTGGTTCGTCGAGGGTTCGTTCCCCGGTGGCGGCCGGGTGGTCGTGGCGACGGTCCCGGCGGGTGTGACGACCGTTCCATGAAGTGGCACCCGCGGTGGGTGATGCACGCGTCGCCAAGGCGGGGTAACGCAGACGACCCAGGCCACCGGCCCGGGTCGTCGCAGTTCTGACTGCCGCCCCGAAAGAGGCGGAGAAGGGCTACTTGCCCTTTGCTCGACGCTGGAAACGCGTGCGCTTGAGCATCTTGCGGTGCTTCTTCTTGCGCATGCGCTTGCGGCGCTTCTTGACGAGAGATCCCATGAGGGCGCCTACGCTATCGCCGCCCGGCGCCGTGCCAACGCCCAGGCGAACTTCCCTGGCGCGGATCTCCCCGGGCGGTACCGTGGGCCCGTCAGTGGCCGGTAGTTCAACTGGCAGAACGCCTGACTTTGGATCAGGAGGTTGGTGGTTCGAGCCCACCCCGGCCAGCAACCCCGTAGCGCGCGTGCAGCTACTCGTGGGGTTCGGCACGAGTGGCTACGCTTCGAGCATGCACCGTGACCGGGATGATGCAGGCGCCGACGCGGCCACCATCAGCCGGATCCGTGAGGTCCTCTCACAGCTCGACGAATCGGACTTCGAACGGGTCGACCCGCCGCCGGAACTCTGGGACCGCATCGATGCCGCGGTCCGTTCGGACGCGGCACGGGCACGAAAGGAACCGCCGTCACGGGTCTCCTCGACGGGCACAGTCGTCGAGTACCGCATCGACGCCGACGACGTCGTGATCGATGTCGGGCAGAGTTGGGCCGAGTTCGCGCGTGACAACGACGCCCCGGAGTTGGCGAACCCGGCGTCAGACCGCACGCTGTGGACCTACTTCGACAGCAGTGAGATCCGCGAACTGTGGCGGCTACTCGTCGGGCGCGTCCGGGTGATGGAGAGAGCAGCTGTGGTTTCGCTCCGCTGCGACGCCCCCGATGCCCGGCGGTGGTTCGACATGACGGTCACGCCGGAGTCCGAAGGCCGGGTGCACTTCCGGTGTGCCCTGGTCTTCGAGGAAGCCCGGCCGCCCGTTTCGTTGCTCGACCCCGAGTCGGAGCGCGACGACGGTCTCGAGCCCGTCCTGGTGTGCGCTTGGTGTGGGGGAGCCCGGCACGGCTCTGGCTGGATGGACATCGAAGCGGTCGTTCAGGCCGACCGACTGTTGGAGCGGGCGTCGATGCCCCCGCTCTCCCAGGGGATCTGCGCGTCGTGTCGCGAGGACATGTCCGCGGAGCTGCTCGTTCCCGAGAAGGTCGCCGAATCCACGACGTGACTGACGGCTCCCTCGGTGGTCACCGCCGTACAGACCGGGCCGGACCGCATCTACGGGCACCTGGTAGGCCGTAGAGAAGGCATCCGCCTCGCTGTTGGAGGATTCAGATGCCTGATCAGGAAAGCCTGTGAGCGACCTGCCCGAACACCGCATGGACGGATCGTCGGTCCTGGTCGCCGGGGCCACCGGTGGGTTGGGGTCGGAGATCGCCCGGGACCTCGCCCGACGAGGAGCGAAGCTCACTCTGGTCTCTCGTCGTGAGGACCGACTGGCCGCTCTCGACGTCCCCGGTCACCGGATCGCACTGGACCTCCGGGATCCCGACTCGAGCACCGCAGCGGTACGCGCTGCGGTGGAGTACGCGGGCCGCCTTGACGTCGTGATCAACGCTGTGGGCGTCGTGGCGTTCGGTCCGATCGACGAGCTCTCGGTCGACGCCGTCGAAGAGCTCTTCATGACGAACACCTTCATCCCGATCTTCCTGGCGCAGGCCGCACTCGGCGCAATGGACGGGGGGGGTGTCATCGTCAACATCTCCGGTGTCATCGCGGAACAGAACCTGCCCGGTATGGCCGCGTATGGTGCATCCAAGGCAGCGGTGCGCTCGTTCGACGAGGCACTCGGGCGTGAAGCGCGCCGCCGGCGCATCCGGGTCATCGATGCCCGCCCCCCACACACCGAGACCGGTCTGGCCGGGCGCCCCGTCGAGGGCGAGGCACCGGCGATGCCGAAGGGTTTGGAACCGGCGGCGGTTGCGGCGACGATCTGCGCCGCCATCGCCGGTGACGTCGCCGACCTGCCGAGCACGGCCTTCGCGACCTGAGTCGGCGGCGCGCCGGCTGAGGGCGCGGGTCGAGGGCGCCGGTTGTCCAGCCGTGGCAACCTTCTCAGTGTGAACGTGCGCCCTATCCAACCCGCGCTGCGTCGTGTCGGTGACGCTAGGTGAACCCCGGGGTGGCCCCGACGAGGGCAGCCGCCCGCTCCCGGGTCGCACCCGTGGCCTCCTGTTGTTCTGCGCATCCGCGCTCGTCTTCCAGGCCGCCATCGCGAGCGGGCGGATCGGCAACATCGACACCTTCAACCAGCTCGTGGCTTCGGTTCATCTCCTCGACACCGGTCACCTCGCCATCGATGGCGACGACTTCGAGTCGAGGATCGTCCCTGTCCTGCCCGAGAGTGCAGGTCCATCCGGCGACGGCACGAATGGCTGGGTCCGATCGTCCGACGGTGACTGGTACCAGGCCCACGACCCGGGAAACAAGGTCCTCCTGACCACCGGAGCCCTTGCATCACGTGTCGCCGGCCGGCAGCCTGTGGGCCAGGCCGATCCCACCGACACCACGAAGGTTCTGGCGAACGTGGCGACGGGCGCGTTCGCCGCCCTGCTCCCGGTTCTGCTGTTCCTCGGCCTCCGCTTCGTCATGCCCGTACGACGAGCGATGAGCTGGGCGACGCTGGGCCTCGTCGCCACGATCCTGCTGCCCTACTCGAATCGGACCTGGGACGTCTATCCGGCGGCGGTGCTCGTCGCTGGGGTCGCATGGCTGGGCGTCCGCCGTCTCTCGCAGTCGGACAGCTCGAAACGGGGCTGCGCCGCGATGTTCGTCGTCGCCGCGCTCGCCAGTTGGTTCCGGTTCTCACTCGCCGCCTTTCTCCTGGCCGGGTGCGTGCTCACCGAGGTCGTCTCAGCGCGACGAGCCCGGACGCTCGGGCAGCCAGCCACCTGGTGGCGGCTTGCGGGCGGAACTGTGGCCTTCGCCGTCGTGCTGACGCCCGTCCTCGTGCTCAACGCGGCAGCGACGGGCAACCCGCTACGCCCACCGATCGCGACGTTCGCGGAGAACCAACCACTCGAGCGTTTCCCACTCGCCGGGGCGTTCGG
Organism: Acidimicrobiales bacterium; assembly: GCA_040219085.1. Classification (NCBI taxonomy): domain Bacteria; kingdom Bacillati; phylum Actinomycetota; class Acidimicrobiia; order Acidimicrobiales; species Acidimicrobiales bacterium. The sequence goes on along the minus strand of JAVJTC010000011.1, from coordinate 9,875 downwards.
GCTCATCGGCTCACCCAACCGTGGTCTGCTGTGGTTCTCGCCGATCCTGCTGCTCGCGTTGTGGCTCCCCCTGGCCTGGCGATCACTGTCCCCGGTCGTGAGGGCGTTCACGCTCGCCTGGGTGCTCCCGGTTGGGGGGTATCTCCTCGCAGTGGGTTCGATATCGAACTGGGGCGCGTTCGGGTGGGGACCGCGCTACCTCGTGCCGGTCATTCCGCTCCTGTGGCTGCCAGTGGCCGCAGTCGGGTCCCATCTGTTGAGCGTGTCCTCTGCAACACGACTGGTCACGGTGGTGCTGTTGAGCATGTCCGTGATCATCGGTGCGGTGGCAGCCGTCACGAACTGGGAGGGGGTCGCCGGGCTCTCCTCCGCTGCCATCGCTCGTGACCGGGCGTACCCGGCGCAGATCGTCGAGACGTTCTCATATGTCGGACGAGACATCCCGATCGAATCCGACGACGTCGCAGAGGACGGAGTCGATGCGGGGCGCTGGCCGGACCTCGCCCTCCTGCACGGAGCCCGTGATGCGGGCGTGCCCGATGCCCTCGGATACATCGGTTTCGCGATCCTGATCGCCGTCGCGGCGGCGCTGCTGCGGGCGGCGCGTGACGCATCGCCGGCTCATCACACTTGACAGATCCGATCGTCGTCTCCGTGATGGGCAGACCTGCCCGGAGGATCCACGCGCGCGGACGCTCCCCATCGCCCGGGCGGCTGACAGTTCGTCCCGCCCGGCCTGAGGCCGGTACCGTGCTGCCTCGTCCGAGAACCGACGTCCACAACGGGAGACGCAGTGCCCAACGCCTGGTTCGAGTCGATCGCCGTCGCGCAGCGTCGTGCCAAGAAGTTCCTGCCGGCGTCGGTGTACGGCGCGCTCGTCGCCGGATCCGAGGCGGGCGTGTCGATGCGCGACAACACCGCGGCCTTCGACGAGTTGGGCCTCCGGCCGATCACCGCAGGTCAACCGGGCGAACGCGCCCTGGCGACCACGGTGATGGGTCAGCCGATGTCGATGCCGGTCATCATCTCTCCCACCGGCGTGCAGGCGGTCCATCCCGACGGTGAGGTGGCCGTCGCGCGTGCAGCCGCCGCCCGTGGGGTCGTCATGGGACTCAGCTCGTTCGCGTCGAAGCCACTCGAAGATGTCATCGAGGCGAATCCCCAGACCTTCTTCCAGATCTACTGGGCGGGCGACCGCGATTCGATGCAGGCCCGCATGGACCGAGCCCGTACCGCCGGCGCTGTCGGTCTCATCGTGACCCTCGACTGGTCGTTCTCGCACAGCCGCGACTGGGGGAGCCCCGACATCCCCCAGGGCATCGACCTGAAGACCGTGATCAAGCACGCACCCGAGGTCGCCCTGCGGCCCCGCTGGCTGATCGAATGGCTCCGCTCCGGGGGACTTCCCGGCCTCGGGGTTCCGAACTTCGTGCCCCCCGGTCAGCGTGTGCCCGGTTTCTTCGAGGCCTACGGCACGTGGATGACCACGCCGCCGGCCACATGGGACGACATCGCCTGGCTACGCGAGCAGTGGGGCGGCCCCTTCATGGTGAAGGGCATCGCCCGGGCCGACGAGGCCCGCCGGGCCGTCGAAACCGGCGCCACCGCCATCTCCGTGTCGAATCACGGCGGAAACAACGTGGACGGCGCGCCGGCGGCGATCCGGGTCCTCCCCGAGATCGTGGCGGCGGTCGGCGACGACATCGAAGTCGTCATGGACAGCGGGATCCGGCGCGGTAGCGACGTGGTCAAGGCACTGGCGCTCGGAGCGAAGGCCGTCATGATCGGGCGCGCCTACCTGTGGGGTCTGGCTGTCAACGGTCAGGCCGGTGTCGAGAACGTCCTCGACGTGCTGCGCATGGGGATGGACTCGACGATGCTCGGACTGGGCAAGTCGTCCATCGAGGACCTCGGTCCCGACGACGTCGTCATGCCCGACGGGTTCACGCCGCCGCGCATCACCTGAGCGAGCGTTCGGGTTCGCTGCGCCCCCGGCTGCGCGGCTCGCCAGCACGCTCGACGACGGCCGACTACCGTTTGGACGCAGGCAATTCGGGGGTGCACGATGAGACGAATCGTCGTAGCGGCAGTGGTCGGTCTGGGAGCGCTTCTTCTCGCGGCCGGGGCGGCCGCAGCCCAGGGGTTCCCGGACGACTATCCGGCGAACGCCACCGGCCGGTGCACCGCGAGCGCGGATCTGTCGAACGGTGTGAGGGTCGACCCGTACGAGTCCGGTGGCGTCTACGAGCTTCCGATCTCGGGGAGCGCGACCTACGAGGGTACGACCCCCTACTCCGGCCCGGAGCGCCGGATCGAGGGCTTCGTCAAGATCAAGACACCGCCGGGAATCCCCGACATCAGCTTCGATGACAGGTGGGTGTGGGACGACGATGCCACGGACAGCTCCGACCGGGGGACGGTGACGTGGGATTTTCCGTCTGCGATTCCGCGCAACGTCGAGATGACCGTTGTCGGCCAGCACGTCGACGCCGACGGGATCCGCTGTAACGGCACGATCAAGATCAGGTTCGAAGGCGGGTTCTTCGACACCTTCGTCGGCTGGGTGGCCGTGGGCGGGACAGCCGTCTCCGCGACGGGCGTCGCGTTCTCGGCTGTCTCGAAGGCGACCGGACCGCAGGGGAAGATCAAGCCGGGGGGAGCCGCGACGACCATCGTCGCCGATCCGCCGGCCGCCGCGCCGCCGCCTGTCGACCCGAAGGCGACGGTCGTGGATCCGGACGCGCCGACCATCGTGAACCCTCCTCCCACGGACTCTCCGGGAGGTGAGTCGTGAAGGACCGACGAACCGCCTGGTCCCGGGGCCGCCCGATCCTCGGGCTCGTCAGCGGACTGCTGTTCGGGATCTTCCTCGCGGTCGACCTGCTGCTGGCCGGAGTGGTGCCGCTCGACAGCGTCGCGCTCTACATCATCCCCGCTGCCGGCCTCCTCGGCGGCTTGGCGCTCGGCTGGTGGGCGCCGGTGCGACTGACCCGCGGGTAGCCCGACCGCACAGCGGCCCGGATCCAGTCGACGCAACTGTCGATCTGTGTGATTCGGTCAGCTTCCCGTAAGTCATCTGAACTTCGCTTCCCTGTCCTCCAAGCTTCGGCTCGGCGTCTCGCTGCAGCCGCCAGCGCGTAATCGACGGGTCATTTCGCACTTCTAGGTTCGGCGGCGTCTGTATCGACCGACCCCCGAGGTGTTGAGAAATGACCGTTGACGACGGCGTCAGTAACCCGACTTCGAGCCGCCCCTTCGAGGAGATCGCCCGCGCCCGACTCTCGCGCCGCGGCATCATCGGCGGTGGCCTCGCCGCCGCTGCAGCCGGCTTCATCGGCACCGGTGGACTGAGCGGAACCGCAGCTGCCGCGAACGCGTCCGCCCCCGCTGTGTTCAACGACCCCCTCGTGGGTTTCGACCCGATTCCGCTCTACGGCGGGACCGGCGTGTCGATCTCGTCGGACTACGACTACTCGGTCATTCTCCCCTGGGGCGATCCGGTCCGGCCCGGCGGGCCCGGCTTCTCATGGCCCCCGACATCGGCCGCCCAGGAGAACCAGATCGGTATCGGCCACGACGGCATGTGGTTCTTCGCGATCAACAACAACCACGGTGTCTTGTGTGTGAACCACGAGTTCGGCACGAACCCCCACGTCCTGGGCAAGGACTTCCCCGAGAGCCTCGAGGACGTCAGGGTCTCCCAGGCGGCGCACGGCATCGGCTGCTACGAGATCAAGCGAGTGGGCGACACGTGGGTCACGGTGAACTCGAACAAGACCCGCCGTGTCACCGCGAACACCCCCGTCACCTTCTCGGGTCCCGTGGCGGGTTCGCCGCTTCTCGATACCCCGGCGGGCAACGCTGCGGCGGGAACGGTGAACAACTGCGCCAACGGGTACACGCCGTGGGGCACGTACCTCACCTGCGAGGAGAACTTCAACGGCTACTTCGGCTCGAGTGAGGGGGAAGGGTTCTCTCCGTCGGAGGCGCAGAGCCGCTATGGGCTGAGTGCAGACGGCTTCGGCTACGGCTGGCACGTCTTCGACCCCCGCTGGGACCTGTCGAACCCGGCCTACACGAACGAGTCCAACCGGTTCGGCTGGATCGTCGAGGTCAACCCGTTCGACGGGAGCGCCGTTCCGGTCAAGCGCACGGCTCTCGGCCGATTCAAGCACGAGGGTGCAGCTGTGAAGGTCACCGGCAACGGTCACGTCGTGGTCTACATGGGCGACGACGAGCGCTTCGACTACGTCTACAAGTTCGTCTCGTCGGGGCCGTGGCCCGAGATGGTGGCGAACGGCCAGAGCCCCCTCGACAGCGGCACCCTCTACTGCGCCCGCTTCAACGAGGACGGCACGGGCGACTGGCTGCCCCTCACGCTTTCGAACCCGGCGGTCGCCGCCAGGTTCTCCAGCATGGACGACGTCCTCGTCCACGCCCGTCTCGCGGCTGACGCTGCCGGCGCGACACCGATGGATCGCCCCGAATGGGGCACGATCGGCGCCGACGGCTGCGTCTACATGACGATGACGAACAACAGCCGTCGTGAGGTGGCCGACGCAGCCAACCCGCAGGCCCCCAACCCCGACGGCCACATCATCAAGTGGATGGACGCCGGCGGAGGCACAGGCACGACATTCCTGTGGGACATCTGGATCCTGGCCTCGGACACGCACGGCACCGACTGTGCGTTCGGTTCGCCCGACGGTCTGTGGGCCGATCCCGATGGCCGCCTGATCATCGAGACGGATGGTGGCCAGCCCGACGACGGCAACAACCAGCTGCTCGTCGGCAACGCCTCCACGGGCGTGATCAAGCGTCTACTGGCCGGGCCGAAGGATTGTGAGATCACCGGCTTCGCCGTGACCCCGGACCGGCGGACGGCGTTCTGCAACGTCCAGCACCCCGGTGACGGCGATCCGGCCACCACCACCTGGCCGACAGGCAGCGCGGTGCCCCGCGACGCCACCATCGTCTTCTGGCGTAGGGACGGCGGAATCATCGGTTCCTGACCGTCGAGGCTCCCTCTCCCGGTCCGCCCCTGGCCCCCGCCAGGGGCGGACCGGGTTTTCGGCTGCGTCCGAAATCATTCCTCCGCCGTAGAAAGGAGGTGATGGCCGCCGTGTTCACATCTCCCATGTCGGCGCTCGCCGACGCCTACAGGTCCCGCGTCGTCGATGCGACGACGTCACTGTTCTCCCACGCCGACTATCCGCTCGCCGACACGATGTCGTACCGCGGTGACCCGGGCCTTTTCGGTCCGGACTCGATGACCTGGCCCGTCATCGGTGACGTGACGGCCTTCGTCGGCGGCCTGCGTGCGCTGTTGGTCCAGGCCGCGCATCCCGAGGTCGCGGCCGGGGTCGCAGACCACTCCCGCTACCGCACCGATCCGCTCGGGCGACTCTCACGCACGTCGTCGTGGGTCACCGCCACGTCGTTCGGGGCGATGGCCGAGGTGGAGGCGGCGGTCGCCGTCGTCCGAGGCGCCCATCGGCCCGTGCGTGGCCGGTCTCACAGGGACCGGCCGTACTCGGCCTCCCACCCGGAGATGGCGGCATGGGTGCACAACGCCTTGACCGACTCGTTCCTCGCCGCCTATCGGCACTACGGCCCCCGCCGGCTGACCGAAGGCGACGCGGACCGGTTCGTGGCGGAGCAGACGAAGGTCGGCGCTCTGCTCGACGCGGCGCCACTGCCGACCACCGCCGCCGATCTGTCGTCCTGGATCGTCGACCACCCCGATCTCGCCCGGTCGCCCGGTCAGGCCGAGGCGATCAGATTCCTGCGCAACCCGCCCCTGCCCCTCGCGGTGCGGGCCGGCTACGCGGGCCTCTTCGCTGCGGCAGTCGCGACGTTGCCGACCGAGCTGCGGCGTCTTCTCGGGCTCGTCGACGTGCCCGGCGCCGAATTCGCCGGGCGGGCGATGGTGTCGTTCCTGCGGTGGTCGCTCGGTTCGTCACCGACCTGGCATCTCGCCCTCACCCGGGTCGGTGCGGAGATCCCCGATGGTCTGTTCCACCGCTCGCTGCTCGACTCGGAATCCCTCGTCGCCGACTGAGACAGGCCCTGCGCGCTTCGAGCGCCACCACCGGGCCGGGAGTCGGGACGACCCGAGTCATCTCCGGCCCCGCCGAGGCCAACGCCGATCATCTCGCTTCAAAACCGCAGCAGCGATAGCTAAGTACATCAGCACCTGATGCGACCTGTACGAGGGAGAGCGATTGCGCTTACGGTGTCGGCGGGCCAATTAGTCGCCCGGGCAGGAACTCGACCGGTGAGTCGCGTCCGAGGTCATGGCGAAACCGGTCGCAGAAACTCTGGGCCAGGTCGCCCGCCTGACGTTCGAGGGGCAAATCAGCCGGTACTCTTGTGCGGTCGAAATCGAGCCCGAGATGTGCCATGGATAGCTCCATATGACCCGTGACATCGTCCACTAGATCTTCGTAGTAGATCAGAGGCGCCTCTGGATCGGCGGAAGCCAGGAATTCCGCCCACAATGTCTCAAACATGATGAAATGCATATAGTAGTCTTTGATCTCGGCGAAATTGTACGAGACCGGACCGTCCAGTTCCCTGGTAACCTGCGACGAAGACCACACGTTGCTGTGTCGCGCTATATGAAACGATACCGCCTGGGCCACCTTGTCCCGGCGCGCTACGTGGACAAACCGCGCGCGCGGGAATATCTTACGGAAGTCGGCGACGGCATCAGTCGTGTTATGGCCCAGAACCCGCGCCAGATTATTTCGGTGTGGCCACATCAACTTGGAAGCCATGCACCCGAGCCGAACTGGCCCGAGCGCCGCCAGGACTGCCTGCCGCAGAGGCGCTTCCTGCATGAAATGCCACGTTGGCACTGTGTTGAAGGACTCCCGTTGGAACGGGAGTCCAGTTTGCATCTCCAACAGCCTTCCAATCAGTGTCGAGCCCGTACGAAAATCGCTCGCCAGGAAAAGCCCAGTGTCAATCCCCTTTTCCCGTACGGCGTCACGGAAAATCTCTCCTGTACGGATGGGCATTGTGGGCTCCTAGAACATTCCATGGTTTCGGTTAACAACTGGCTGCAGGGAACGAGTTTCGCCTGGCCTCACGTGCAGCACGGGTGTCGCGTCTCGACAACGACCGAGGGCTCGTCATGGTTCACTTTGTTCTGCCTCTAAGAAGACCAGTCCGGATTGAGCGAAGAAGCTGTCGGCCCGCTCACGTCGGGCAGTGTCGCGCAGAACGTCGATGTCGACTGTGGGCCGATAGCCATAGCCCGCGAATTTCTCAATCCAATACTCCGGGGGCTGCAAATTGACGTGGTGGTACCCTCTCTGGCCAGGCAATGCGTGGGTCATCGCAACCACTGGTGCGTTTGTCAGTGTCTCCATCAAGTGGTCGAGATACTCCTCCGCAATATGCTCCACCACCTCCGCGCAATACACCAGGTCGCAGGGGTAGGTGTATGGTCCGGCTTTCAAGTCGTGCAGAGCAATTGGGTGCATCGCTCGCGCGATATTCTGTTTCAATCCGTCGAATCCGTGGGCGATGATCCCCTGGCGAGCGAAGAAGGCCGCAGCGTGTGCTTCTCCGGCACCCACATCGAGCATCGTACGCGGCGCAAACCGATCGATTAGAGCTTGCCAAAGGCCCGGCGTGATCGTGTTGCCATCGCCGTGGCGAAGATTACCCCCGAGGTCGCGCGCGTTCTCGTCGACAACAAAGAAGTCCTTCCAGGTTCCCTGCACGATGCCGTTCTCCTATGCTACGCCGTTCGTCTCAGTGTTCACAGCTGCCGGCACAAATGGATAGCCTTTCGGCACGCTCATGAGCTTCAGTTCGACTAGCTTGCGGCTATCGCTGAAGCGCACTGAGCCGTCATGAAATGCGGTCAGGCCTGTGTCCGCAGCGAGAACCTCTCGATAGGCGACGTACTGTCGAGCACCCATGAAATGCTCTGCCCGACGGGACTCGCTGTCGGCGTTGTTGGCGAAATCCTGGAGAAACTTGAAGTGGAGAAGGAGCCCGGTCGCCTTTGCCAGTGTGGCACCCTTCAGCGCATGTGTGGAAGCCGTCAGTGAGAAGCGGGTCTGCCAGCGTACAAGTGGAATCTTGTGAAGCACTGGTGAGGGAAAATCTGCTCGGCGGCCGTCCCAAAACAGGCGCTTCCGTGGGCCGCCGCGATGAATGACTTCGAGCCCGGGAGCGATGGACTGGCGGCTGTATCCGGTGCTGTCGAACCAAGGGCAGGTTTCGAGCAACGAGGCACCCGGTTGGTAGCCGACGTTGGCGATGGGACCATTTGGGTACATATCGAGCATCGGAGCGGCGACCGCGTCGGCGCGACGTTCCGAAACCCAATTGACGAACTCCGTAAGAGACGTCCGCTCGTAGCCCGGAAAGATAAAGAGCTCGTCAGCGTCCAAGATCAGGGTCCAATGCCCGACAGCGGCATCAGCCAACACGGCATTCTGCCAGTCGATGCCACAGCCGCTTTCCGAATACGGCTGGTTCGTGTGGTAGAGCCGCACATCGTCTTGGGCCGTGAGGAACTCCGTCGTGCCATCGTCCGAAGCGTTGTCGATGATGAGGAAGGACGAGACACCCAGTCGCCTGTGATGCGCAAGGAAATCAGGTAGACGCAGGGCCTCGTTTCGAACGCAGGTCACCACGACTAGCGCGGCTGGCGCAATGTCAGGGCCATTGGTGAGCTGGGTCAGACTGCTCACGCCTGCCTCAGGTTTGCATCATAGCCCAGCTCTGATAAGAGCCTCATGGGGCGCGGGCCAAAGTCCTTCAGCACCTCTACTGGTCGGACACGGCCCAGACCCCGACGAGGATCGACGAATGTCGGCACCCTGGCAAGCCATGAGGGATCGTTGGCGAGACCGGCGAATTGGGCAATCCTGGCGAGCTCGGACGCGGGGTCTGCGATGACCGCTTCATGGCGCACCTCCAGGTAGCTGCCTGGGGAGAGCCGCGTTGCCTCATCGCGAGCGCGCACCAGCCGATCGTGCCATAGGTCCGCGAAATGGCTCATCTCGGTTTCAGGAAAAGGGGATGAGGGCGGGTCGTAGTCAAGTGAGAGTGGGCACCAATGCACTCGCCTTGCAGCAGCCAAGCCGCGATAACCTATGTGCTTCGACATTGAGGCGGCCGTCGCGACACCATCTCGCACTAAATGCAAGATCCGGACGCCAGGCCAATGGAGTTGGAGCGGCCCGAGAAAGTACCCGTAATCAGGAGTCTTGTCGCCCCAGAAGCGCTTTCCGTGTATTTCCGCATGACTTTCTCCCAGAGCGTCCGCGAATGAACGAACCGTCATTTCGGGCCGGTACCGTGAACTGGAGCGGAAGGCATCCACATCGAACGGGGTCGTTGGTTCTCCGGTGACGAAGCGAGTACGCGCTACCAGATCGAGCATGGCTTCTGTAGACCCAATCGTTGTCCCGAAGGCGTCGTGCAATGCAGGCAGCCAATGGGTCTCGCGGAAGACGAAGAGATCGGGGTGGTCGTTCAGCATCTGCCAGATCAGAGTTGTGCCGCACCGACCCGTACCAACGATACATAGCTTCATCTGTCCACCCAATTGTAGGCGGTCTCACGCGGTCGTCGCAACAGCTTGGGCGAACGCTTCGGATGGTGTCATCCAGCCGAGGGTCTGTCGAGGGCGGCCGTTGAGCTCTGCGGCGATCTCGTCGAGCCGGGCCTGGTCGTGCCGGCTGAGGTCAGTGCCCTTTGGGAGGTATTGGCGGATGAGGCCGTTGGTGTTCTCGTTGGTGCCGCGCTGCCATGGGGCGTGGGGGTCACAGAAGTAGACGGCCATGCCGGTGTCGATGCTGAACTCGACGTGCTGGCCCATCTCTTTGCCGCGATCCCAGGTCAACGAC